>JBGQCE010000234.1:0-6062 GCA_041495185.1 Bradyrhizobium sp. | reverse complement strand
GTAAGGCAGGATGAATTCGCCCAAGGCTTCGCTGAAGAACGCCGCGTCAGGCCGCACCCGGGTGGTCCGGAAGCCCGCCGGTTCGGGATAGGCGTAGGAGTAGAACGCAGGATAGTCGATCGCGCCGCTGCCAGGCCAGAAACCGGCGCTGCTCACCTCGTGCGAATAGGCTTCGCAAGCGACCTCGTCGGAAAGATGCGGTACGCCGCCGGGATGGCGCGGCGCGCGCCGGCCCGAAAAGCGCGTCACCGCAAGATCGAAGCTGCCCCAGAAGAAATGCACCGGACTCGCCTTGCCCAGGAAAGCGGTGCGGAATTGCTTGAACACCCGGTCGGCATTCACAAGGATTTGCAGGAAACGCCGCACCGCGACCGGATCGTAGGAAGCATGCCGGTTGTCTTGCGAAAACCGGATCGGCTCCGGCAATTCGTTGGGCATCTCGTCGATGGTAATGCGAATGCCGAGTTCCGCGAGATCAGCCATAATTGCCGTGTAAAAACTCGCAACCGATTGTCCGGCCAACGCAAGTTGCCGCGTTGCGCCGCCACTGGTCGAAATCCGCAAGGTGTGATCGATAAAGTCGAGGTCGATCTGAAATGTACTGACACCATCCGGTATCGGCGATGTCGTCAGCCCCCGCGCCGTGACGTACAGCGCGACATGCCAGGAATGGTTCAGCCAGGGTGAGCGCGCAAGACGAATCTTGCCGATGATCTGGGTCCACAGATGCAGCGTTTCGTAAGTCTCACGCCACGCCGCGGTCGGCAGTTCCGGCCACGGGATTTGCGAGGTGCGGCTCATGCCCGAACTCCGCATTGCTGATATCGTAGGGGCGAAATCGTGATGGCGTATTAAATATCACGAATCATCACGCCCGCTTCACGAATTGGTGCATTCCCGGCATTGACGCTTGCCGCGCGAGGCGCGGTAGAGGCTGCGGCACCACCAGCGTCGCGCAATTGCCTGCACCGGATTGCGGGCCAGTTGATAAATAAAGAGCATTTCGATCATGGCGAAGTCCATCGTCCCGACAGCGCACCATCCGCCGAAGTGTGGGCGGTTTGGCGATAAGATCATGCGCTATTTGTCAAATTAAAGCGCGATCACCCGCAAAACCGGATTCCGCTTTTGCTGATCGCGCTCAATCCAGATGGGGCGGCACTCGCGGAAGAGAATACCGCCCACGTCGCATCAGCCATGCAGTTTTTTCGCGGCTTCCGCGATCACGCTTCCTTGATAGCGCGCGCCAGCGAGTTCGTTTTCGCTTGGCTGGCGGCTGCCGTCGCCGGCAGCGATCGTGGTCGCGCCATAGGGCGAGCCGCCGGTGACCTCGTCGAGTTTCATCTGGCCGGCAAAGCCGTAATTCAGGCCGACAATGGTCATGCCGAAATGCAGGAGATTGGTGATCACAGAGAACAGCGTGGTCTCCTGGCCGCCATGCTGGGTCGCCGTCGAGGTGAAGGCGCCGCCGACCTTGCCATGCAGCGCGCCCTTGGCCCAGAGGCCACCGGCCTGATCAAGGAAGTTAGCCATTTGCGATGTCATACGGCCGAAGCGGGTGCCGGTGCCGACGATGATGGCGTCGTAACCGGCGAGCTCTTCGACCTTCGCCACCGGCGCTGCCTGGTCGAGCTTGTAGTGCGATGCCTTGGCGATTTCAGGCGGCACCAGTTCGGGCACACGCTTGATATCGACCGAGGCGCCTGTTGCGCGCGCGCCTTCGGCAACCGCATTCGCCATCTTCTCGATGTGACCGTAGGCGGAATAGTAGAGAACAAGAACTTTTGTCATGGCTGGTCTCCGTGAACTTGCGTTTTGATGTGAGGCAAAGAGGGAACGTCATGGCCGGATGTGCTCCGGCCATCTGCGTCTTGAAGGTTTCGAAGGGAATGACGGGTGAGAGGCTGGCTCTTACGCCGCGTCGACCAGCACCAGTTCGGAGTCTTCCAGCGCGGTGATCTTGAGCCGTGCTTCGTCACGGATCGCGGCGCCGTCGCGGGCGTTGACACGCACGCCGTTGATCTCGATCGCGCCTGCCGCCGGCACCAGATAAAGGTTGCGCGATGCGCGGGGCGCGTATTCCGCGCTCTCGCCGGCCTTCAGCGTGGTGGCGAGCACGCGCGCGTCGGCGCGGATCGGCAGCGCGTCCTTATCATCGGCAAATCCGCTGGCGATGGTGACGAAGTTGCCGGAGCGATCCGACTTCGGAAACGGTTTCGCGCCCCAGGTCGGCTGGCCGCCTTGCGTTGATGGCTCGATCCAGATCTGGAAGATTTTGGTCTTGGTCGGCTCCAGATTGTATTCGGAATGGCGCACGCCGCTTCCGGCGCTCATCACCTGCACGTCACCCGCTTCGGTACGGCCCTTGTTGCCGAGACTGTCCTGATGGGTGATCGCGCCCTCGCGGACATAGGTGATGATTTCCATGTTGGCGTGGGGATGCGGGGGAAAACCGGTGTTCGGCGCGATCTCGTCATCGTTCCAGACGCGCAAGGACCCGTGGCCCATATTGCCGGGGTCATAGTGGCTGCCGAACGAGAAGTGGTGCTTGGCTTTCAGCCAGCCGTGATCGGCGCTGCCGAGTTTTGAAAATGGTCTGAGTTCGATCATGGGAAGTCCTTCGATTCGAATTCCGTTGACGTCTGGATAAGTGTTTCCGGGTGGGTTAGAAATAGAAACTATCGAAACGCATTGTTTCTGATTTTATGCCAATGGGGTGGCTGGGATGGCAAAACTTCCCGATTTCGAAGGGCTGGCGATTTTCGCAAAAGTCGTGGAATTACGATCGTTTGCGGCAGCCGCAGGCGAACTGGCGCTGTCGAAGGCGACGGTTTCGAAGGCGGTCAGCCGGCTGGAGGAGCGGCTCGGCGCGCGGCTGTTCAACCGCACCTCGCGGCGCCTTGCCTTGACCGACGCCGGCCAAAAGCTCTCCGAGCGCGCAGCGCAGCTCTTGGCGGACGGCGAGGCGGCGGAGAACGAGACGCTGGCGCAATCGGTGGCGCCGCGCGGGCTGGTGCGTCTCGCGGTGCCCATGACGTTCGGGGTGAGAGCGGTGGCGCCGATCCTGCCGGAGTTTCTCAAGGCGTATCCCGATGTCACGATCGACCTCCACTTGAGCGATGCGATGGTCGACCTGATAGGCGAGGGTTTCGATGCTGGCTTGCGGATCGCGAGCCTGCCGGATTCATCGTTGATCGCGCGGCGGCTGTGCGCGATGCCACGCTACACGGTGGCCTCGCCCGCCTATCTCAAGCGCTACGGCCGGCCGACGCATCCGATGCATCTCGCCCAGCACCGATGTCTCGGCTATGCCTATATGTCCACGCCTGGAGCCTGGCACTACACCAATTCTTCCGGAGAGCAGGCGAGCGTGCGCCCCGCAGGGCCGCTGCGTGTCAACAATGGCGAGGCGCTGATGCCGGCGCTGCTGGCAGGGCTCGGCATCGCCGATCTGCCGGACTTCATCGTTGGCGACGCCATCGCCTCGGGCGAGGTCGAAGTGATCCTGAAGGGCTGGAAGCAGACCGAAGGCGCGGTGCATCTGGTGACGCCATCGGGCGGCCCGCGTCCTGCGCGGGTCGAGCTGTTGGCGGATTTTCTGGCCAGGCATTTTGCGAAGGGGAAGAGGCGAACCCCGTAGGGTGGGCACGGCGCCAAGCGCGCCTTTGCCCACCCTACGGTTCGGGCTAGGCTGCTTCCAATCATCAACAACCAACACAAGATCTCTCGGGGAGAAACTGCCGATGAACCGACGTGAACTTCTGAAGGCCACAGCGGCGCTGCCGCTGGCGCAGGCCGTGCTTTCGAATCCCGCATTCGCGCAGGCGGCATGGCCGACGCGCAATGTCACCATAATCGTGCCGTTTCCGGCCGGCGGCCAGGCCGATCTCGCGGCGCGGCCGGTGGCATTGGCGCTGGAGAAGATTCTTGGCAAGCCTTTCATCGTCGACAACCGCGCCGGCGGCGCCGGCGGATCGATCGGCAACGCAGCCGCGGCGCGCGCCGATGCCGACGGCTATACATTGCTGATGACGCTGTCGTCGCTGGCGGTGCTGCCGGAAGCCGACCGGCTGTTCGACCGTCCCGTCGCTTACGAAGTCTCGCAATTTGCACCTGTTGCGCGCGTGCTGGCCGATCCCACTCTGCTCGCGGTGCCGGCGTCGGCGCCGTGGAAGACGCTGCAGGATTTTGTCGATGACGCGAAAAAGCGTCCCGGCCAGATTCCCTATGGCTCCTCGGGGCCTTATGGCACACTGCATGTGGCGATGGAAATGTTCGCGGCCAGCGCCGGCATCAAGTTGCTGCACATCCCGTTCCGCGGCGCCGGCCCCGCGCTGACGGCGCTGTTGAGTGGCACGGTGCAGGCCTTGGCGTCGGCGCCGGGCACGCTGAAGCAGCAGGTCGATGACGGCAAGATGCGCGTGCTTGCCAATTGGGGCGCGGAACGGATCGCGAGTTTTCCCGACCTGCCGACCTTCCGGGAACTCGGCTACAAGGACGTCGAGTTTTACATCTGGGCCGGGCTGTTTGCGCAAAGTGCGCTGCCGGCGCCGATCATGATGCGGCTGCGCGAGGCGATGGCGCAAGCGGTGAAGAGTCCGGAGGTGACCAAGACCTTCGAGACCGCCGGGAGTCCGGTCGCCTACATGGACGCGCCGGAGTTTTCAAAATTCGTCGCCGAGGACTCTGCGCGCCTGATCGCGGCGGTAAAGAAGATCGGCAAGGTGGAGTAGGGGAATGACGCAGCGGACGGGGAGCGGCTACCCCGGCTCCTCAGACACATCGACCCATTCGGCGGCGGTCAGTTCTGCCATCCGCGATGGCGCGATGCGCACCGCGCTGTGGGTCGAGCCTGCCGCCGGCACCACTTCGTCGAACGCTTTCAAGGATACGTCGCAATAAATCGGCAGCGGCGTTTTCAGTCCGAATGGGCAGACGCCGCCGACTTCATGGCCGGTGATTTCGGCAACCTCCTCGACGCCGAGCATCTTCGGCTTGCCGCCGAAGCGCGCCTTGACCTTCTTGTTGTCCATCCGCGAGGTGCCGCTGGTCACGATCAGCACCACGCGCTCGCCAATCCTAAGCGACAACGTCTTTGCGATTCGGCCCGGCTCGACGCCATAGGCTTCCGCGGCCAGCGTCACCGTCGCCGAACTCAGGGGCGATTCGATCACGGCGATATCGGGGGCCTTGTCCGCGAAAAACGCGCGGACCGATTCAAGACTCATGTTCAAGACTCGTGGGCGGCGACCAGAGCGGGGAGTTCTGACAGCCCGTGGATGCGATAGTCCGGTTCAAGTCCGAGCTCATCCATCTGCATGCGGATCGCCTTGAACATCGTCAGCGGCGGTAAGAGATCGTTTTTGACGCAAGCCAGCGCCATCGCTTCCGGCGTCACCCGCTCGATCCAGGCGACGTTGAGGCCGACCGCCTTGGCGCCGCAGGCGTCCCACGGGTTCGACGACACGAACAGAACCTCGGCGGGCGGCGCGCCGAGGACCGATTCGATCAGGCTGTAGGCATCCGGAGCAGGCTTGAAGATCTTTTTGGAGTCGATGCTGATGGTGGCGTCGAGCACGCGGTCGAGCCCGCTGTTGCGCACCAGCGTGTTGAGCATGCCGGTGCTGCCATTGGAAAGGATCGCAAGCTTGCGGTCTCGCATCGCTTCCAGCGCCGCCGCCGCCTCCGGATAAAGATCAAGATGCAGGTATTTGTCCATGATCCGTTCGAATACGCCGCTGTCGTGTTTCAGCCCGAGCACTCTCAGCGTGTAGGCGAGCGAATCCCGCGTGATGACGGAGAAATCCTGATAGCGCCGCATCAGCGAACGCAGCCAGGTGTATTCGAGCTGCTTGATGCGCCAGATCTGGGTGACGATCTCGCCGTAACCCGGAAACGCCTCCTCGGTGACCGCAGCCACCGACTGGATGTCGTAAAGCGTGCCATAGGCATCGAACACAACGGCTTTGATGGTCACGGGGATGCTCTTTGTTGCCGATCGTTGTGCCGAGAAATTCGCGAAGCGCGTCGATCGATTGATCCGTTGCTGGTTGGTTGAATTC
>JBGQCE010000233.1:0-6104 GCA_041495185.1 Bradyrhizobium sp. | reverse complement strand
CTCCAGCCGGCGCAGATAGCGGTCGGTCCGCCAGTCCTTGGCGAGTTCGACCGCGGCCCGGGTCAACTGCCCCGGATATTGCTCAAGCTTGCTTTCCAGCCGCTCAAACAGCGTGAAGGCGTCCGCCGTGGCTCCGGCAAAACCGCCGATCACGTCGCCTTTGCCGAGTTTGCGGACCTTTTTGGCGTTGGATTTGATGATGGTCTGCCCGATCGAGACTTGCCCGTCGCCGCCGATCACGACTTTGCCGCCTTTGCGGACAGTCAAGATGGTAGTGCCGTGCCAGACCGGCAACTGGGGTTGTGATGCCTGCATAAAATACCTCGTATCCGGCCAGATTTAGGGACTCGGGGGCTGGGTTACAATCGCGCCATTTAGCGCTGAAATCCGGTCACCATAGGCCAAACTTCAGCCCTGACCGGGCTATCCCGCAGTAGCGAAGGCGACATCAGCCTGTTAAAAGGGCCGCGTTTTCGGCCAAGGGTCGGCCAAGGGTCGGCCAAGGGAAAGCAATTTTCATGCGCAGCGCCACCATCAAGCGCAAGACCAAAGAGACCGACATCGAGGTTTCAGTGAACCTCGACGGCACGGGCGTGTCCAACGTCGCGACCGGCATCGGCTTCTTAGACCATATGCTCGATCTGCTGGCCCGGCATTCCCGCATCGACATATCAGTGAAGGCGGCTGGCGACCTCCATATCGACCACCACCACACCACAGAGGATGTCGGCATTGCACTGGGACAGGCGGTGAAGCAGGCGCTCGGCACCATGGCCGGGATCACCCGCTATGCCTCTATCCACATGCCGATGGACGAGACGCTGTCGCGGGTCGTGATCGACATTTCCGGCCGGCCGGTGCTGGTGTTCAAGGTGGAGTTTCCGCGCGACAAGGTAGGCACCTTCGACACCGAACTGGTTCGCGAATGGTTCAACGCCTTTGCGATCAATGCCGGCGTGACTTTGCACGTCGAGACCCTATATGGCGAGAATAGCCATCATATCGCCGAATCCTGCTTCAAGGGTCTGGCAAGGGCGCTGCGTGCGGCGGTCGCGATCGATCCACGCGCCGCAGGCGAGGTGCCATCCACCAAGGGTCAGCTCGGCGGCTGATCTCTTGTTCTCGGCGGAGAGGTACGATGCCGGTTTACACAGTTCATGCTCCGGTGACGAATAATGCGGCTATCGCCGCGACCGACAGGTTCGCCTTCGTTCGCGACGGGTTTCATGTCTGGGCCGCACTTCTCGGCCCGGTGTGGCTCGCCTGGCATCGGCTGTGGCTGGCGCTGATCGGCTGGATCATCCTGATTCCCGCCATCGATGTCGGAATGGCGAGCCTCGGCGCAGGCCGGGGCGCGATCTTTCTCGCGGATCTATTGCTCGTGCTGCTGATGGGATTTGAAGCGGCGACCCTCGAGCGCTGGACCTTGTCGCGGCGCAACTGGCGTCAGCTCGACATCGTGGTGGCGGACGACGAGGAATCCGCGGAGCGGCGTTTCTTCGATCGCTGGACTGCCAAGCAGCGCGCGCTCAGCAACGATCGACTGGCGGTCGATCGCGGCGCGCCGCCGCCGACGCGCGATATTCCCGGCCAGCCGTTCTCGCGGCCGCCGCCGTTGCCTCGAGACGAGATCATCGGATTGTTTCCGGAACCGGGAGCGTCGCGGTGAGCGTTGCCATCATCGATTATGGTTCCGGCAATCTGCACTCCGCTGCCAAAGCGTTCGAGCGCGCTGCGCGGAGCATGGAAAATCCGGAAAAAATCGTGGTGACCCGCGATCCCGAGGTGGTGTACCGCGCCGATCGCATCGTGCTGCCCGGTGTCGGCGCCTTCGCCGATTGCCGCAGGGGTCTCGACGCGCTCGACGGCATGATCGAGGCGATGACGGAAGCCGTGCGCAACAAGGCGCGGCCGTTCTTCGGCATCTGCGTCGGCATGCAGTTGATGGCGACCCGCGGCAAGGAGCATGTCACGACGGATGGATTCAACTGGATCGCCGGCGACGTCGAGAAGATTTCGCCGCGCGAGGAAAACCTGAAAATCCCTCACATGGGCTGGAATACGCTCGACATGGTCAGGGAGCATCCGGTGCTGGAGCGCCTGGCCCTGGGCCCGAACGGCCGCCATGCCTATTTCGTGCACTCCTATCACCTCAATGCGAGCAACGAGGCCGATGTGCTGGCGCGCGCCGATTACGGCGGGCCGGTGACGGCGATCGTCGGCAAGGACACTGCCATCGGCACCCAGTTTCACCCGGAGAAGAGCCAGCGTTTCGGGCTGGCCCTGATTTCTAATTTCCTGAAGTGGAAGCCGTGATCCTTTTTCCCGCCATCGACCTGAAAAACGGCCAGTGCGTGCGCCTTGAGCAAGGCAACATGGCGCGCGCGACCGTGTTCAACCTCGAGCCTGCGGCGCAGGCGCGCGCCTTTGCCGCGCAAGGATTCGAATACCTGCACGTGGTCGATCTCGACGGCGCCTTTGCCGGCAAGCCGATGAACGCGCTGGCGGTGGAGGCGATGCTGAAAGCGGTCACCATGCCGGTGCAGCTCGGCGGCGGCATCCGTGATTTGAAAACGGTTGAGGCCTGGTTGGCAAAAGGCATTGCGCGGGTGATCATCGGCACCGCTGCTGTGCGCGATTCCGAACTCGTGAAGGGTGCGGCGAAGAAATTCCCCGGCCGCGTCGCGGTCGGCCTCGACGCGCGCGACGGCAAGGTCGCGGTCGAAGGCTGGGCGGAGACCTCGCAAGTCACCGCGCTTGAGATTGCGCAACGCATCGAGGATGCCGGCGTCGCTGCGATCATCTTCACCGATATTGCGCGCGACGGTCTCCTGAAGGGTCTCAATCTCGACGCTACCATTGAGCTCGCCGAACGCATCTCGATCCCTGTCATCGCCTCCGGCGGCTTCGCCTCGATCGAGGATGTGAAGGCGCTGCTGGCGCCGCGCGCGAAAAAACTGGCCGGAGCGATCACGGGTCGCGCGCTCTATGACGGCCGCCTCGATCCCACAGCCGCATTGGCGCTGATCCGTAACGCGCGCGCCGTGGCCTAGAGCATGATCCCGAAAAGTGGATACCGGTTTTCGGAGAAGATCATGCTCAAACTAAAAAGATAAATGACGGCTCTGATTCAGCGGAGCTGAATCAGAGCCTAGGAGTTTTCGCAATGTTCAAGGTCCGTGTGATTCCCTGCCTCGACGTCAAGGACGGCCGGGTGGTCAAGGGCGTCAACTTTGTCGATTTGCGCGACGCCGGCGATCCCGTCGAAGCGGCCATCGCCTATGACGCCGCCGGCGCCGATGAGTTGTGCTTTCTCGACATCACGGCCACACATGAAAATCGCGGCACCATGCTGGATGTGGTGCGGCGCACCGCGGAAGCCTGCTTCATGCCGCTGACGGTGGGCGGCGGCGTGCGCACCGTCGACGATATTCGCGTGCTGCTGCGGTCCGGCGCCGACAAGGTGTCGATCAACAGCGCTGCCGTCAGCCGCCGCGAATTCGTCAAGGAAGCGGCGGAGAAATTCGGCGATCAGTGCATCGTCGTTGCGATCGACGCCAAGCGCGTCAAGCGCGGCGGCGGTTCGGATCGCTGGGAAATCTTCACCCATGGCGGGCGCAATTCCACCGGGATCGACGCCATCGAATACGCCCAGGAAGTCGTCTCGCTCGGCGCCGGTGAAATTCTGCTCACCTCGATGGATCGGGACGGCACAAGGCAGGGTTTTGATCTGCCGCTGACCCAGAGGGTCGCGGACAGCGTCGCTGTGCCGGTAATCGCATCTGGTGGCGTCGGCAATCTCGATCATCTGGTGGATGGCATCCGCGAAGGGCACGCGACCGCGGTGCTGGCAGCGTCGATCTTCCACTTCGGGGAATTTACCATACGGCAGGCCAAGGAGCACATGGTCAATGCCGGGCTGCCGATGCGGCTCGATCCCTGACGACTCCCGGTCACAAAAGTGCTAAATCCCTCGCAGGGATAGCGCCCGCGCCCTTGCGGGCGCGCATGTTGAGTTGACTTGATGTCGCGTTTTACGATCCACGATCTCGCAGCCACCATCGACGCCCGCGCGGCGTCGGGAGCGGAGGCGTCCTACACCCGCAAGCTGCTCGACAAGGGCCCCGAGCACTGCGCCAAGAAATTGGGCGAGGAGGCGGTGGAAACCGTGATCGCCGCGATCGAAAATAATCGCGACCATCTCATCGCCGAAAGCGCGGACCTGCTGTTTCACCTCTTGGTGCTTTTGAAGTCGCGCGGCGTTACGCTTGGGGATGTCGAGGCAGCGCTGGCGCAACGCACGACAATGTCCGGACTGGAAGAAAAGGCGGCGCGCAAGCGCGACCAGATTTAAGAGCTGAGGACGGCTTCATGGATATTCGGGCACCGGAGCAGCAGTATAATCCCTACCGGGTATTCTCCAGGGAGCAATGGGCGCGGCTGCGTGACGATACCCCGATGACGCTGGAAGCCGGCGAGATCGCGGCGCTGCGTTCGATGCACGACCGGCTCGATCTCAGGGAGGTCGAGGACATCTATCTGCCGCTGTCGCGGCTGCTGTCGATCTATGTCGATGCCACGCATCGGCTGTATTTCGCGCAGCGGCGCTTTCTCGGCATCGAAGACCGCAAGATGCCCTACATTATCGGGGTCGCCGGATCGGTGGCGGTCGGCAAATCGACCACCGCGCGCGTGCTGCAGGCGCTGCTGGCGCGCTGGTCGCCGCGGCCGAAGGTCGATCTGGTGACGACCGACGGCTTTCTGTTTCCCAATGCGGTGCTCGAGCGGCAAGGCTTGATGCAGAAAAAGGGCTTTCCCGAAAGCTACGACCTGCCGACGCTGCTGGCGTTTCTCAGCGACATCAAGGCGGGACGGCGGCCGGTGCGGGCGCCGGTCTATTCGCATTTGACCTACGATATCATTCCGAACGAATGGGTCGAGATCGACCAGCCGGATATTCTGATTTTCGAGGGCATCAACGTGCTGCAGACCGGCCGGCTTCCGCGCGACGGCAAGGCCGTGCCTGTGGTGTCGGATTTCTTCGACTTCTCCGTCTATATCGACGCCGACGAATCGGTGCTGCGCGAATGGTACATCAGACGCTTCCTGACGCTGCGGGACACGGCGTTTACCGATCCGCGATCCTACTTCCATCGCTATGCCCCGCTCTCCGATGAGGAGGCCACCGCCACGGCGCTGGCGATCTGGGAACGGACCAACCTCGCCAATCTCGAGGAAAATATTTTACCGACAAGACCGCGCGCGACGCTGATCCTGAAAAAGGGCGCGGATCACGTGGTCGAGACGGTGGCGCTGCGGCGGCTTTAGATTTCAGGCCGCGTGCCGGGGCGCATCGATGCCTATTCAGGCGGCGAGATGCCGCGAGGCGGCGAGGCCCGCAAGCGCCTCGGCCAGCTTTTCGCGATCGAGCGGCTTGATCAGAAAGCCGTCCATTCCCGCCTCAAAGCAGGCGTAGCGATCCTCCACCAGCGTGTTCGCCGTGAGCGCCAGGATCGGCGTCTGGCGGCCGGGCTGGCCGGCTTCAAGCTTGCGGATACGCTTGGTGGTTTCGATGCCGTCGAGTTGCGGCATCTGGATGTCCATCAGCACCAGATCGTAAGGGGTACCAGCGGATTTCGCCGCGAGCCAGGATTCCAGCGCCTCTTCGCCATTGGTGGTGATGACGGCGTGATGCCCGAGCCGCGTCAACAGCGAACGCATCAAGAGCGCGTTTATCTCATTGTCTTCCGCCACCAGAATGGAAAGACTGCGCGCCGGCACGATTGCCGGTGTGTCAGCCTCGTCAGGCGCCTCGATCAAGGCATCGCCGGCAAGGTTCGGCGCGGGCACTTCCGGCGTCATTGTCAGGCGGGCCGCGAGCGACGCGGCGCGGAGCGGTTTTATCAGATAGCCGGTAAAGGCAGACGAAGCGGAAGGCTGCAGTTCGTGCCGCGCGGCCGGCGTGAACATGACGATGCGCTGCGTCGCGTGAGCGCGCGCCGCTTCGCCCAGCATCTCGATCTCTTCAGCGCCCAGGGCGCGATCGATCAGGACGGCGTGCCAGGTACGCTCGGGCAGCAAAGCCTGCGCCACCGCGATATCCG
>JBGQCE010000232.1:0-6115 GCA_041495185.1 Bradyrhizobium sp. | reverse complement strand
TGACGCCGCCGGACGATGAGAGGTGAGGGCCAGAGAAATGGGAATTTCAAGACCGGTGCCTTAAACCACTCGGCCACCCTTCCGTCTTTGGAGTTCAGCGACTTGGCAGGGGTGCGGGTTCGGAGAAAGTATCGATTGCCGCTGATATGCCCAACGCTTCGGGGCCGCCCTCAGCAGACAGAGTAGAGCGCTGCGACCGCCGGCTGGCTTACCGCCGGACTAGCTGAACGCGATCGCGAGCAGGCTTGAGCTCAGCAGCACAAGGCTGGCCGCAGTCAGCGCGAGGAAACCCTCGGACACAAAGTCATGATTACGCATGATGCACCTACCGCTCTCGATGTTGGTCCAAATTCATTAAAGATTTCGGAACCAGCCTCCTTGCATGAGGCCCTGCGTGTCGCTGCCGAGGTCATGCCCTCGACCGAAAGCTCTCAAATGCATGAGCCAGGAAAATGCCGGCGCTGATCAGGCCCAAAAACGCTGTGACTGCTTCATTCATCGCAAATGTCCATTGCGCCCCTGCTCGAACAGAACGACCGCCATGTTGCACAGTCAAAGAGAATTCTTCACGAGATCGAAAATCGGATCTGACTGGTGATTCGGCGCAACAGTTTCGTCAGGAGGAGCGCGAATAGCGCCAGCCTGCCGCTCGCAAATCGACGGTCGGCCACGGCAACCATTGATTCACCACCCCACGGCTCTCCCCATTTCCGCCGTGTTCGGGATGCGATATCTTCATACCTTGATGCGGAGGTGGGCTACATTGGGGCGTATAATTGCCAAATGCCTCGAAGTAGGCACGCTGGCGGTGGAATGGTAATTGGGGCGGATGGGGATTCGACAGTCAGATCCGGTTATCCTGATGGCGCGAGGCGTGGCTGCCGTGGCAGCATGCCTCATTCTCGCCAACTGCGCCTCATCGGGCAAGTTCGCAAGCCGGGTTGATCCGAAATACGGCGTTTCCTCAAGCCCCCGGGTCGTTGCTTTCGGCGAACCCGTGCCGAAGGGCGGCGGCACCTACCGCGTCGGCAAGCCCTATACAGTCGCGGGCCGGGTCTACGTGCCGGAAGAAGACACAAGTTACCGTGAGGAGGGCATGGCCTCCTGGTACGGCGATGATTTCCACGGCCGGCTGACGGCCAATGGCGAAGTGTTCGACATGGCTTCGCTGACCGCCGCCCATCCGACCCTTCCGATGCCGTGCTATGCGCGGGTGACCAATCTCTCCAACGGCAAATCGCTGATCGTCCGGGTCAACGACCGGGGGCCATACCACGGCAACCGGCTCATCGATGTCTCGAACAAAGCCGCCGAACTCCTTGAATTCAAAGGAAATGGCGTGGCGCGGGTGCGGGTCGAATATGTCGGCCGGGCGCCGCTCGAAGGCTCCGACGACCGCCAGCTGTTGGCGACCTTGCGCACCGGCGTGCCGGCGCCGTCGCCGTCCATGGTCCGGGTGGCCTCCGCCCGTCCGTTCGTTCCGGAAATTTCGTCAAACGCCCGCCCGATCCGCGGCGAGGTTCCGATGCCCGAGGGGCGGCCCTACAGCCTCGGCAGTACGCCGGCGGACCTCGCCTCTATCAACGCGACGTCCGAGATGTCCGCCTCCAGCCGCAGCCGTTCGAGCGGCCGCATCATCGAAAATCGGCGCACCGTGTCCTATGAAAATGACGAGCGCTATGGCGTCAGGCCGGTCAACGCCTATGCGCCGATCGATCCGCGCGGACCGAGCGAACTATTGGCCGGCCGCGGGCTCTATTGAGCCGCATTCTCCTTCAGAAATGCAATCAAGGCCGCGTTGACCTCCTCAGTGCGCTCCTGCTGGATCCAGTGGCCAGCGCCCTCGACGATGAGCTTCTGTCTTAAGCGCGGCAGAACCCGCTCCATGTCCGCGACGCGTTTGCCGCCGATCAAACCCGTGATGACGGAGTCCTTCGAACCCGCAATGAACAGCGACGGCTGATGGATTTGCGCGCCCTGCCACGGCGCGGTCAGTCCCCAGTTGCGGTCGATGTTGCGGTACCAGTTGAGCCCGCCACGAAAGCCGGATTTCCGGTAGGCCTCGCTGAAATAGATGAGGTCGGCTTCGCTGAGCCAGTCCGGCAACGGCCGATCGGCGCGCGCGTCGCCGAGGAAACCCTTGCCTTCCTCGATGAACAGCGAGGCGGCGGGATCGGAGAACCCGCGCCCGAGCACGGTTCGCATCGTTAAGCCGACATCGCGCTCCAATTCAGCTTCGGCTGTGCCGGGCGCCTGAAAATATTGCCAGTAGAAATTGGTGATCCCGCTTTCGCGCAAGGTAACGAGCGGCAGGCCGCGCCCGCGGGTAGGCGGGGGAACGCTCAGGCCCGCAACGGCGGTGAAGACGTCGGGCCGGAACATCGCGGCGTGCCAGGCGACCGGCGCGCCCCAGTCATGGCCGATGATGACGGCCTGCTTCTCTCCGAGTGCAGCAACAAGTGCGACCATGTCGCCGGCCGTGTCGAAGATGCTGTAGGCATCGACATCGGCGGGTGCGCTGGTTCGACCGAAACCGCGCATGTCGGGTGCGACGACATGGAAGCCGGCAGCCGCAATTGCCGGGATCTGGTGCCGCCAGGAATAGGATAATTCCGGCCAGCCGTGGCAAAGCACAACGAGCGGACCTTCACCCTGTTCGAGCAGAAATTGGTCGATCCCGTTGGCGGAAATGGTGCGTGAGGATGGCATCGCTTTTCCGCCTTGTTTCAGGGATTTTGTGGAGCGGCACGATAGGGTTGTTTGCGAGGGGCCGCAATCGAATCGGTTGTGCGGCAGCCCCTAAAACCCGTGTTGTTTGCGCTACTTGCAACTGTTAGAACGCCGGCTTCAAGGCATCACCGATGGCAGCCGAAATCTTACCGTTCCGCAGACCAAAATCCGCGACAGGACGCTCCTGGCGCAGCCTGATTGCGGCTGTGGTCGCCCTGGCGGTCGGGTGGGGCGGTATGGTGTACGCCGCCAACAACAGCGTGCAGGGCGCCAAGAAGGATGAGGGCGGTTTCGACGGCGATGCGCCGACCGCGATCCTGATCGAAGCCTCAAGCGGCAGCGTGTTGTTCGAGAAGAACGCCGATGAATTGCGCGCGCCCTCCAGCATGATGAAACTAATGACCGCCGAGATGGTCTTCCATGCCATCAAGCAGGGCGAGGTCAAACTCACCGACGAATATCATGTCAGCGAAAACGCCTGGCGCAAGGGCGGCGCGCCTGCCGGTGGTTCGACCATGTTCGCGGCCATCCACAGCAAGATTTCGGTCGACGACCTGCTGCACGGCGCCATCATCCAGAGCGGCAACGATGCCTGCATGGTGCTGGCGGAGGGCATCGCCGGCAATGAGCGCATCTTCGCGGACATGATGACCAAGCGGGCGCGCGAACTCGGCATGCCCCAATCGACCTTTGCCAATTCCAACGGGCTGCCCGATCCCGGCAACAAGATGACCGTGCGTGAACTCGCCAAACTCGCGCGCTACATCGTCCGGACCTATCCCGAATTCTACAAATTGTTCGGCGAGAAGGAATTCACCTGGAACAAGATCCGCCAGCAGAACCGCAATCCGCTGCTGAATTCGCTCGAAGGCGCCGACGGGCTGAAGACCGGTTACACCAAGGAGGGCGGTTACGGCATGGTCGGCTCCGCCGTGCAGAACGGCATGCGGCTGATCGTCGTCGTCAACGGCCTGGAGGATCCCGACGACCGCGCCTCCGAAGCAAAGAAAATGCTCGAATGGGGATTCCGCAATTTCGAAGCGCGGACCTTGTTCGCGGCACAACAGCTGGTTGGCTACGCCAAGGTGTTTGGCGGCGACAGCCGCTCGGTGAAGCTCACAAGCTCCGAACCGATCAAGGTGATGGTGCAGAAAAACGGCACCGATAAACTGATCGCGCGCGTGGTTTATACCGGGCCGGTACGTGCACCCGTTGAGGCCGGCCAGCAGATCGGCGTCGTCAGGGTTTGGCGAGGCTCCAACATCGCCATGGAAGCACCGGTTTATGCGGCGGAAACCGTGGCCAAGGGATCGACGATGCGGCGGGCGATCGATGGTGCGAGCGAACTCGTGATCGGAATGTTTCGCGCCGGCGCCGAGAAGCTCTGACGATGGCCGAGGCAACGGTCAAAAGAACTCCCGGGCGCGGACGATTCATTACCTTCGAAGGCGGCGAGGGCTCCGGAAAATCCACGCAAATAAAGACGCTGGCAGAACGTCTCGGCGCTGCAAAGTTGCGCACCGTCGTCACGCGCGAGCCCGGCGGATCGCCAGGCGCCGAGATCATCAGGCATCTCGTATTATCCGGTATGGGCAAGCTGCTCGGCCCGGACGCGGAAACGTTACTGTTCGCGGCCGCGCGCGACGATCACGTGCGCAGCGTGATCCAGCCGGCGCTAAATCAGGGAATATGGGTGCTGTGCGACCGGTTTTCGGATTCGACCCGCGCCTATCAGGGCAGCCTCGGGAAGGTCGCTCCCGCCGTTCTGAATGCGATGGAGCGGGTCACCATTGGCGACCTCAAGCCCGACCTCACCATCATTCTCGATGTCCCGGTTGAGGTCGGCATGAAGCGCGCGGCTGCGCGCCGCGGCACAGGCGCGCCTGACAGGTTCGAGGCGGAAGACGTCAGGTTTCATCAGGAATTGCGCGACGCTTACCGGCAGATCGCAGCCAGCGAGCCGCAGCGATGCGTGTTGATCGATGCCAATGCCGACGCCAGCACGGTTGCCGCCAGTGTATGGGCCGCATTGCGCGATCGTTTCTTCGCCGTAGGCGCCGGTAACGTGGCCAATTCAGCATGAGCGCCCGTCAGGTCGAACCGCAAATCGCAGCCGTTCTTCCGCGCGAAACCACCGCGCTGTTTGGCCATCGCGAGGCCGAGACAGCATTGCTGAGCGCCTATCGCAGCGGACGTATTCCCCATGCCTGGCTGATCGGGGGCGCGGTGGGCATCGGCAAGGCGACACTGGCCTATCGCATGGCGCGCTTCGTGCTCGCGCATCGTAATCCCGGGGCGACCGATGTGCGGCGTGCCGAGACGCTTCACGTCGATCCGTCCGATCCGGTCGCGCGTCAGGTCGCGGCGGGCGCCCATGGCGGCCTGCTCACGCTTGAACGGACACTGAACGACAAGGGCGTGATGCGCAACGTGATCACTGTCGACGAAACCCGGGAGACTATTTCTTTCTTCGGCTCGACCGCGGCGGTGGAGGGCTGGCGGGTCTGCATCGTCGACACCGTGGATGAACTCAATCCGAACGCGGCCAATGCGCTGCTGAAAATTCTCGAGGAGCCGCCGCAACAATCGCTGTTCCTTCTCGTCAGCCATGCGCCCGCGCGGGTGCTGCCGACGATACTGTCGCGCTGCCGCAAACTGCTGTTGCGGCCGCTCGCGACCTCCGACGTCATCCGTGCCGCGGCCCAGGCTGCAAACATCGCGGCCGACGATCCCGCGCTGGCGGAGGCGGCCGAAGCGGCGGAGGGGAGCGTCGCACGCGCGCTGACGCTGCTGGGCGGCGACGCCCTGAAACTTCACCAGCGGACCGCGGCGCTGCTGGCGACGTTGCCGCGGGTCGATCCGCGCGAGCTCCATTCACTTGGCGACGCACTCGGCGGCAGCGACCGGGTGGCGCTTGCGGCCTTCATCGACAGCGTCGATCGCTGGGTAAGCGAACGGCTGCACAGCGACGACGCCAATGCCAACGCGAACCTTCCCCGCCTTGCACGGCTGGCGGAGGTGTGGGAAAAGATCAACCGCGCCGCGCGCGACACCGCAGAATACAATCTTGAGCGAAAACCGCTGGTTTTCTCGGTGTTCGGGATGCTTGCGGAAGCAACGCGGTAGACCCTCCGCCAAGTATCAATCCCGACAATCTTGGTTGAGCTATAAAGGAATTCGTGGTGGCGACGCCTGGGAAAAAGACCGTCAAGAAGCCAAAAGCCAAGAAGGTTCGCAAGTCGTCGCGCGCCCGCACCGCAAAGCCGGCGGCGAAAAAGCGCGGCAAGCGCACGGTGAAAAAAGCCAGGACAGCGAAGAAAACCGGAAGGAAGACGGTTGCGAAGAAAGCTGCCAAAAAGCCGTCAAGGAAATCCGCGAAGAAAAC
>JBGQCE010000231.1:0-6118 GCA_041495185.1 Bradyrhizobium sp. | reverse complement strand
GTTGGGCAGGCTGGCGTAGCGCGGTTCGTTCAGCCGCAGATCGGTGGTGACGATCGCCGGTCCCTTCAGCTTGACGGTCTGCAAGCCGCCGTCGACTTCGCGCGTCACCTTGAAATCGGAGCCGTCGACTTCGAGCTTGGAGGCAAAGGTCGCCTGCGACCATCCAAGCAAAGCGGCCAGCATCTGGCCGGTCTGGTTTGAGTCATCGTCGATCGCCTGCTTGCCGAGAATGACGAGGCCAGGTTTTTCTTCGTCGGCGATGGCCTTGAGAATCTTCGCCACCGCCAGCGGTTCGACATTACCTTCCGCCTTGACCAGGATGCCGCGATCGGCGCCCATGGCGAGCCCGGTCCGGATGGTTTCGGCCGCCTGCGCCGGACCGATCGAAACCACCACGACCTCGGTCGCCTTGCCGGCCTCTTTCAGGCGCAGGGCTTCCTCGACGGCGATTTCATCGAATGGATTCATCGACATCTTGACGTTGGACAGTTCGACGCCCGATCCATCGCTTTTGACGCGGACCTTGACGTTGTAGTCCACCACCCGCTTTACCGGCACCAGAACCTTCATCGATCATCTTTCGCTTGAATTTTTGGATATTGATCAGCTTGGGCGCGGAACCTAAAGGTCCCGCCAACCCCGGTCAACGCGCGAAGGCCAAAAATCGCCCTCGAATAGAGGCGCTTTAGCGGTTCTGGCCGGGCACCCACAGCACGTCCCCGGCGCCATTGTTGTTCACCGAGCGGCTGGCGACGAACAGAAAGTCCGACAGCCGGTTCATATACTGGATCGCGGCATCGCTGACCGGCTCGTTGGGCTTGGCCGCGAGTTCCACCATCATCCGTTCCGCCCGGCGGCATATGGTGCGCGCCAGATGCAGATACGCCGCGGCCGGCGTGCCACCGGGCAGCACAAACGAGGTCAGTGGCGCGAGCTTCGCGTTCAAGGTGTCGATGTCGCGCTCGAGGCGTTCGACCTGGCTGGACAGCATCCTCAAGCGTTCCGCCTTGCCCTCGCGCTGGGGCACCGCGAGGTCGGCGCCGAGATCGAACAAATCGTTCTGGATCAGGCCCAGCATGGCGTCGAGCTCGCGCGCATCGGAGAGATGCAGCCGGACAATGCCGATGGCAGCGTTGGTTTCGTCGACGGTTCCATAGGCACTGATGCGCAAATCGTATTTCGGCCGGCGTTCGCCGCTGCCGAGCGCCGTTGTGCCGTCATCGCCGGTCCGCGTGTAAATACGATTGAGGACGACCATTGTCTGTCTCCTTTCAGTGCCCCGTTTTCCGAAGTTCGTGAAACCTCGCGGCGCCACCGGGCGGCACTAGCGGCCCATCGCCCAGACCGCAAGCATGGTGATGACAATCGCAACAAATTGCAGCAACACCCGCAACCGCATCAGTTTCTGGGACCGGTTCGGCGATCCGCCCCGCATCATGTTAAGGAGACCCAGCAACAATACCAGCGCCACGGCGCCGACCGCGACGGGAAGAAGAATCGTGCTCAGGAATGACGCCATCGGCGGTACATAACACCGCGCGAGGCGGTCCGCCATCGCCCGCAATCCGGGTGCAACGATCTGGCTTTTAGCTGAATAATATCAGAAGGTAGCATGGTTCGCCGCGTGAATCCGTCTTCCACTGGCCAAGGTGAAATGTGAGGCAGCTTCGCTACGTCTTTCATGTCTGCATGGATGCGTTCTACACGTTTCTCGCCGATGACGGCTGGGCGATCGCCAGCCATATTGCGCTGTCGGCGTTGATGGCGCTGTTTCCGTTTCTGATCGTGCTGACGTCGCTGGCCGGCTTCTTCGGGTCGAAGGAACTCGCCGATCAGGCGGTGACGCTGATGCTGCAGGTCTGGCCGAAGCAGGTCGCCGATTCGCTGACGGGCGAAATTCACGATGTGCTGACGACGACCCGCGGCGACGCGCTGACCATTGGCGCCGTGCTCGCGGTGTATTTTGCGTCGAACGGCGTCGAAAGCCTGCGCGTTGGTCTCAACCGCGCCTATTCGGTGATCGAACCGCGGGGCTGGTACTGGCTGCGGCTGGAATCGATCGGCTATACGCTGATCGCCGCCTTCACAGCGCTGGCGATGGCGTTCCTGATCGTGCTCGGCCCCCTGATGCTGGAGGCGGCGCGGCGCCATATCCCGCTCGTGGTCGAAAGCAACGAAAATTTTCTCACCCTTACCCGCTACGGCATCGCCATCACGGCGCTGATCGTCGCATTGTTCATTCTGCACGCCTGGCTTCCGGCGGGCCGCCGGGGGTTTCTGCAGATCCTGCCGGGCATCATCTTCACTCTGGTGGCGTCGCTGGTGTCAGGCATCGTGTTCGGCCAGTATCTCGCGCGCTTCGCCAATAACTACGTCACCATGTATGCCGGCCTGGCGTCGGTCATCATCGCGCTGGTGTTTCTGTATTTCATCGCCGCGATCTTCGTGTATGGCGGGGAACTCAACGCGGCGATCATCAAGTCGCGGCTGCCGCACGGCGTATCGCTTCAAGCAGCGCAGTCGCTAGAGCCCTTGGACTCACAGGCTTGACCAGAAAGGCGTTGGCGCCGGCCGCGCGCGACGCCGCTTCGTCATCGCCGCGGCCCGACACCCCGACGATCGCGATGCGGCCGAGCGGCGGGCCAAGCTCACGAATCCGCTTGATCGCCTCGATGCCGGTAATGCCCGGCAGTACCATGTCCATCAGCACCGCGTCGAAGCCGCCTTGCGCGATCCGCTCGGTGGCGGCCTCGCCTCGCCCGATGAACTCCGCCTGATGACCGAGTTCGGTTAGGATCGCATTGAGCACGACGCGGCCGAACGGATTATCCTCGACGCTGAGAATGCGTAACGCCTGCATCGAACCCGGCGACACATCGGCATCTGCGCCTGAGCTGGCTGCCTTCGGAGCCTTGGCGCGGGTCAACGTCACCGTCAGCGTGAAGGTGGTTCCTCCATTGCGCCGTTGTGCAACGGCGATGTCGCCACCCATCGCGCGCGCAAGCGCTTTCACCGAGGACAATCCAAGCCCGGCGCCGCCGAAGCGCGAGGCGATGCTGACATTGGCCTGCGAGAACGGGCGGAACAGGCGTTTGATCTCGTTAAGCGTGAGCCCGATGCCGCTGTCGGAAATCGCAAAGGCGACGCCGACCTTGCCCCTCACGCCACGCATCGGCTCAACCGCCAGCGCGACGCCGCCCGCTTCAGTGAACTTCACCGCATTGTCGATCAGGTTTTCCAGTGCCGCGCGCAGGCGGACGGGATCGCCGACCACAAGCGCCGGAAGTTTTTCCGAAATGTCGACCTGAGATTGCAGGCCTTTCGCCGCCGCGCGGCCGGCAAGCGAATCGCCGGCGTTGCGCGCCAGCGCCCGCAGATCGAAAAAATCCTGCCGTACCCCGGCCGCGGCGTTGCCGCCTCTGGCGGCATCGACAAACAATGTCGCGAGGCTCGCGAGATGTTCCGCGCCGGCCTTGATGGTATCGACCCAGCGCCGCTCGCGCTCGCCGAGGTCTGATGTCGCCAGGAGATCGCTGATGGCAAGAATTCCGGTGAGCGGCGTGCGGACCTCGTGCGCGAAGGCTGCGAGCGCCGCCTCGACCATGCCGGGTGCGCCGGCCCCGGCAGTGCGCTTGCGCGCCTTGCCCGCGGCAACGCGTGGCGCGCGCTGTTTCGGCGGCCGCCTTTTCGTCGGCCGTGTAGAGCGCGGTGAGCGCGATTTTGGCGCCATGATTCTCCCGACCCTGCCCGTCTTCACCTTGCCATGGCCGGGCTTGGGGAGTCACGCCGAAGGGCGCTTTTCCCCTTGCTATTGGTCTGCGGCAATTATGGCAGGCCAACCAGGCGGCGGATGTCGGCCGGCGTCGCGCCCCCGGCGCGAAGTTCGCGCAAGCCCGTGGCCTCTGATGACTTCGAGAGCTTTCGCCCCGCACCATCGAGAATGAGGCGGTGGTGCCGGTAGGAGGGCTGTGGCAGGCCGAGCAGCCGTTGCAGCAGCCGGTGGACACTGGTCGACCAGAACAGGTCCTCACCCCGCACCACCTCCGTCACGCCTTGCAAGGCGTCGTCGACCGCCACCGAGAGGTGATAGCTGGTCGGCGCCTCCTTGCGGGCGAGGATGACGTCGCCCCAGGCTTCCGGCCGGGCGGCTACCGCGCCGGTTTCTCCGCCGGGACCTTCGCCGTGTTCGATCCAGTGGAGACCGCAGGCGCGTGCGCAGGCCGCCGCCATGTCGAGCCGCAGCGCGTACGGTGCACCCGATTCAAGCAGCCGCACGCGCTCATCGGACGAAAGCAATTTCGCCGTACCGGGATAGAGCGGCGCACCGTCGGGGTCGCCCGACAAGGGCGCGTTCGCCTCGCGCTGCGCCACCAGTTTCGCGATCTCGGCGCGGCTTTCGAAACTTGGATAGACCAGGCCCTGGGCTGAAAGTGTTTCAAGGGCTTCGCGATAGTCGGCGAGATGCCGGGATTGCCGCCGTACCGGCGTTTCCCATGTCAGGCCGAGCCAGGCGAGGTCTCGATAGATTGCGGCCTCGAATTCCGGCCTGCAGCGGACCGTGTCGATATCCTCGATGCGCAGCAGGAAGCGGCCGCCGGCCTCACGCGCGGAATCGAAATTCAGCAGCGCCGAACAAGCGTGGCCGAGATGCAGATAGCCGTTCGGGCTCGGCGCAAAGCGGAAGACGGGTGGCGGCATTGATCTCTTTCGCGGGACATGATGGTTTTAAGTCGCAATGACCATCCACCTCAACACCCAGGCCGACCTCGAAGACGCCATCCACGTGCTGGTGAAGCAGGACCCGCGTCTCAAGCCCGTCTTTGAGCTTGCGGGCATGCCGGCGCTGCGGCGGCGCGAACCCGGCTATGCCGGCCTCGCTGCGATCGTCTGCGGCCAGCAATTGTCCACCGCCAGCGCCGCCGCGATCTGGGCCCGCGTCAGCACCGCATTCGACCCGTTTCACCATGACACGTTGCGCAAGGCGCGCGCCGACCGTCTGGGTCGGCTCGGGTTGTCGGCGGCGAAGATCAAAACCTTGAAGAGCCTTGCACGCGAAATCGCCTCGGAACGGTTGAATCTGGACGTCCTCGCAAACGAGGACGCCGACGCCGCGCACACCAGGCTGACGGCGCTGCACGGCATCGGCCCGTGGACCGCCGACGTCTATCTGCTGTTCTGCCTCGGCCACGGCGACGCCTGGCCCGCCGGCGATCTTGCCGTGCAGGAAGCGGTCAAGATCGGACTGGGCCTGAAGACGCGGCCGACCGCAAAGCAGATGGCGCCGCTGGCGGAACCGTGGCGGCCGTTGCGCGGCGCCGCGGCGCATCTGTGGTGGAGCTACTACAGGGCCTTGAAGAAACGCGACGGCGTGATCGCAGGAAAGGACCGGCGGCAATAACCACGCGCTCGACGCGATATCCCGCCCTTTCTACGCGATCCCAAACGGTATAGGTTTTCACACAAGGGAAACGCCGCGCAGACGGCTGGTTAAGAGAAAGCGCGAATGCTGGATAGAACCGACGATATTTCGATCGCTACGGAAAACTGGCTGGCGCAATTCGAAAGCGCGCTTGCGACATCCGACGGCACCCTGCTGAAATCCCTGTTTCATGCCGATAGCTATTGGCGTGATGTGCTGGCGCTGAGTTGGAACATCCAGACCATCAATGGCGCGGACGCGATCCTGAAGGAGCTGAAGGTTCACGCCCGCCGCGCTACTCCGAGCGGATTTGCTGTTGATCCTGACCGCGCCGCGCCACGCAAGGTGATGCGCGCCGGCACCCATGCGATCGAAGCGATTTTCAAATTCGAAACCAGGGTAGGACGCGGCAGCGGGATCATCAGGCTGATTCCGGATGCCGGCGACGGCAACACGTTGAAGGCCTGGACACTGTTGACCGAGCTCGGCGAGCTCAAGGGCTTCGAGGAGCAGCTCGGCGTCGAACGCCCGCGCGGCAACGCCTATTCGCGGGATTTTCGCGGACCGAACTGGCTCGACTTGCGCAAAGCCTCGGCCGAATATGCCGACCGCGATCCCACCGTCCTCGTCATCGGCGGCGGCCAGTCCGGACTTTGTATCGCAGCGCGCCTGAAGCAGATGAATGTCGATACGCTGATC
>JBGQCE010000230.1:0-6119 GCA_041495185.1 Bradyrhizobium sp. | reverse complement strand
GATGCCGAGCGAGGTGCGGAGGCTGGCGAAATATTCGGCGTCGTCGATCTCTCCGGTCTCATGCCGCCGATAGATTTCGCCGCGCGAAAATCGCTCCGTCAGATGCGCTACCTCACAGCCGGCGTGACCGGCCCAGCAGGCCAGCGCCTTGCTGAAGTCGATATCGAGCACCACACGGCCGAGATCGAACAATAGCGCGTCGGCCGAGCCGGGGGAGAGGAGAGGGCGGGTCATCGGGATCGTTTACGAAAATCCGGGGAGGGGAGCAACGGTGTGACCCGTTCAATCAATTATCTCGTCGGCGCGCAGCAGGAACGATTCGGGGATCGCAAGGCCGAGTGCTTTGGCGGTCCGACCGAGGTCCGTTCCGGGGTCAAAAGCGGAAATATCGTCGGTTAACGTGGATGTCCGCATTGCTCGATGGATCGGACAAATTCAATCTAACCGACAGATGCATTACGTGTCGTGATCGGAAGTCGCCGCTTGCACCGGCATCGGATGGAAACTTCGAAAAACCCGCCCTCAATACCGATAAGGCTCGATCTCCAGCAGCGGGTATGCGCTGAAGACGCTCGGCATGTTCGTCGGCGTCGCCGCGTGCAGATAGGATTTGTCGAGCTCGGCGAAATTTTTGACGCCGAGTAGCCCGAGGCAGCGGATCACTTCGTCTTCGAGCAGTTCCAGCATCCGCAGGACTCCGGCTTCTCCGGCCGCCGCCAGCGCCCAGCATTGCAGGCGGCCGATGCCGACGAGATCGGCGCCGGACGCGATCGCCTTGACGATATCGGTGCCGCGGCAGAACGAGCCGTCGACCATGATCTTCGCCCGGCCGGCGACGGCGTTGACGATCTCGGGCAGTATCTGCATGGCGCCGCGGCCATGGTCGAGCTGGCGTCCGCCGTGATTGGACACGTAGATCCAGTCGACGCCGTGATCGAGCGCGATTGCCGCATCCTCCGCGGTGGCGATGCCCTTGATCACCAGCGGGATTTTGAACTTGTCCTTGATCAGCTTCACGGTGCGCCACTCCAGCCCCTTCTGGAAGTCGCCGCCGGTGGCGCGGACGCGGCTGGCGCGGACGTAACGCTTGGCGATATCGCGCTCGCGCCGGCTGTAATGCGCGGTGTCCACCGTCAGGCAGAACGCGGTGTATCCGCTGGCGATGGCGCGGCTGACGCTGTCTTCGACGAAGGCGTCGCCGCCGCGGACATAGAGCTGATACATTCTCAAAGCATTCGGCGCGGCCTCGGCGGTTTTCTCCAAACCGGGTTCTGACACCGAGCTCAGCATATGGGCGGCGCCGAATGTACCGGCTGCACGCGCAACACTTGCGGCGGCGCCGGGATCGAACAGCTCAAGCGCGCCGACCGGCGCAACCACCACCGGCAAGCGCAATTTGCGGCCGAACGCCTCGACCGAGGCGTCGACCCTGGCGACGTTGCGCAGCACGCGCGGGCGGAACGCGATCTCGTCGAGCGCCATGCGGTTGCGGCGCATGGTGGTCTCGGTTTCGGCGGCGCCGACAATGTAGTCCCAGACATTCTGGTTGAGGTTGGCGCGCGCCTTGCGCACGAACTCGTGAAGGTTCTGGAACTCTTCGCCGCTGGCGCCGAGTTCAACGGAGGCCTGTGGGATGCGGGTCGCCTCGTTCATGGTGTCCTCCCCGGGATGCGTGGCTGCTTCGCCTTGTCTTTCGCGTATCGCGTCCTGCACTTCCACGCCATCCCGAAAATTGCTATGGCTGGTATCAGCGGGAGCAGAGCAAAAAACCCGGTTGATCGAAAGGGAGGAATTGCCATGGCAAAACTATCAATCTGGATTGCGGCGCTTGGCGTCAGCGCCTTGGGTGCAAGCGCTGCTAACGCGCAGAGCATGACCTTGACCAGCGCCGAGATCAAAGAGGGCGGCACCATCGCCAACGAACAGGTGTTCAAGGGCTTTGGTTGCGCCGGCGGCAACCTCTCTCCGGCCCTGAGCTGGAGCGGTGCGCCGGCGGCCACCAAGAGCCTCGCCGTCAGCATCTACGATCCGGATGCGCCGACCGGCAGCGGCTGGTGGCACTGGGTCGTGTTCAATATTCCGCCCGCCACGACGTCGCTGCCCAAGGGCGCCGGCGACGTTAAGAAGAAGCTGATGCCCAAGGGAGCGATCCAGAGCCGGACCGATTTCGGCGCCGACGGCTATGGCGGCCCGTGTCCGCCGGCCGGCGACAAGCCGCATCATTACCAGATCACGGTTTTTGCGGTTGACGTCGACAAGCTGCCGGATGCCAAGAACGATATGGCTTCCGCCGCGCTGGTCGGCTTCGATCTGCACTTCCACACTCTAGCGAAGGCGACATTGACCGGTCTCTACGGCCGCTGAACATAGCCGCACTTTGGCAGGATGTCCGCTTTAGCCGGCACCGGATAAGCGGACATCACTCGATGCGCTTGATATGTCCGCTTTGTGCGCCATAAGCAGACATTCCGCGATTCATTCGATCACTTCGTCGGCGCGGCCAAGCAACGAGAGCGGTACGGTAATATTGAGCGCCTTTGCGGCCTTCAGGTTAATAATCAATTCGACTTTGCTAACCTGCTGGACCGGTAGGTCGGCGGGCTTTTCGCCCTTGAGAATGCGGCCGGTATAGTTGCCAGCCAGGTGGTATGAATCCGTAATGGCCGCTCCGTAGCTCAGCAGACCTCCGGCCGCGGCGAACTCGCGCCATGCGTAAGCCGCAGGCACCGCGTGGCGGACTGCCAGCGCGGCGAGCTGGTCGCTCCGGGCAGTAAAGTATGGATCGCGGCCAATCACGAGCCCGCCCGTTCGCAATTGGATCAGCTTTGCGAAAACTGCTTCGAATTCACGCTCGTCGCCCTTCAGCCCGCACGCCTGACAGGCGGTGGTCCAATAGCGACGTAGTGTCTTGCCGTCCTCTTCATTGGTATAGCGATAGGTTAGCTGCTCGCCAGCTGGGCAAAGATAGACGTCGTCCGCGGCGACATAGACGAAGTCCTGCTTGCCGAAACGCCCTTTGGCGTTGATGCCCGAGGTCATCGGCTTCGGCAGATAGACCGTGATGCCGGATTGCTCGCAGGCTAGAATTTCCTCGCCGTTGTAGTACCCGCGATCGGCAACAGCCTCGATGGCCTCAGAACCTATCGCTGCGCGCGCCCGCTCGGACATGCGAGATAACTGGCTCCGGTCAGACCCAACGTTGGTTACCTCATGGGCAACAATGAGAGGAGGCGACATCGCCTTTACTCGATCAACTCGTCGGCGCGTTGTTGCAGATTAAACGACACATCCAGCCCAAGTGTCTTGGCGGTCTTGAGGTTGATCACCAGTTCATACTTGGTAGGGTTCTGCACCGGTAAGTCAGATGGCTTGTCGCCCTTAAGTATGCGGTCGACGTAAGCAGCAGCGCGCCGGAACTGGTCGACCCGATCGGAACCGTAGGAGATCAGTCCCCCGGCCGAAACGAAGCCACGGCTGTAGTACACAGTCGGCAGTCTGTGCTTGGCAGCTTGCGTGACGATCATATCGCGAAGATTTATCGCCAGCCCGCTGGACGTAACAATCAGGCCCCCATTCGGAAAGCGCGCAAATGTTGAGACCGCGCGCTCGAGTTCGGCAGCGTCACGCAAGTTGATCGGACTCGCCTCTACCCCGAATGATGGGGCCGCCGTTTGAACCGCGCTCCACTGACCAACTCCAGCGGTGATGTTGGAATCTCGGATGACTGCAACTCGCGTCACGCGAGGCGCGATCTCCTTGAGTAGCTCCAACCATTTTCCTCCAATATCGTATGAAAAACTCGTGAATCCGGTGGCATTGCCGCCGGGTCGTGCCAGACTGTCGACAAGTCCGGCACCAACCGGATCGGGAACGACCGTAAACACGATCGGTATGGCTCGTGTCGCCTGAAGCAATGGCCCCGCCGACGTATTGCCGGCCGCCACGATGACATCCGGTGCTAACGTGACCAATTCCTCTGCAAATCTGCGATTGGTGTCGGCACCACCTCCGGCCCAGCGGGTGTCGATCCGAACGTTGCGGCCTTCGGTCCAACCCAATTGCTGCAGTCTCTGCACGAATGCATTGACGAGCATGGGATATTCGGAATCGTCTACAGTTGCGGGCAGTAGCATGCCGACGCGGCGAACACGCTCGCCCTGCTGCGCCCGTGCGGCGAGAGGCCACGCAGTCGCGGCGCCGCCAAGAACTGCAATGAACTCGCGTCGTCGCATTGGGCCTCCGGGAGGGTCGGACCAGCCTATGCGCGCAAACTAGCACCTTATGAACGGTAGCCAGGGATTATTCGGTCGTATGTCCGAGTTGGGGTTCATAAGCGGACTTGTCGGCCCGTCGGCCCGCCAGCTCAGGCGGCCTTAATCGAACGCGACGCCGATCCGGTACTCTGTTCGCCGCACGATATGGCAGAGCAGGCGCAATCCATCGTCCGGCATAACTAATATGAATCTCTCAGGGATACCGGCTTGGTTGGATACCTCTATCGCCGCTCCGGTAACGGACAGGTTGCGGACCACGCAACTGATCGCACCGCCCGCGAACTCGATTGTTCCGGCTTTCGAGACGCGGTAGCGAGGTGCGATTCGAGTGTCGACCATAAGATCAAAAAATGCGCCGGAATTCTAAGTAATCGATAAATCTCTCCGTAGTTGATAACAATTAGTGTTTTATTAACGGAATGCTGCCGGGCGTGCATACGCCGAGCCTTGGGCGGATTTTTTTGGCTAGCGCGCGCCTTTTAACATGCATGACGTCGAACAAGTGATCATGTTCCCATGATCACACTTGATGCAGGCATTCACGCATTGATCCCGCACTTTTGGATTGTATGAGTGATAGAGGTCGGTCGCGCATTTATTATGGATCGAGCTCGTCACCTCTTCTTCGGGAGAACAAGAAACCACCACAAGAGCTGCGGCGAACAAAACAGCGAAGCGTCGCACGAATGTTCGCGCTCTGGCGCGTCTCATTGACGGGCGTCCACGCGCCGCGAGCGGCAACACGGTCGCGCCGCCGGGTAGCGTGATGAACTCGCGTCGCCGCATTTGACCCCGCCGAGAACATGTCTTGTGCAACGGCTAAGACTAGCACTTTGCGACCGAACGGCGAGTGGGAAATAGCGCGCGGCTGGCCTCAGAACTGGTCAGGCCCAATGTCCGTTCCGGGTCAAAACCGGAAAAGCTCAATGCGAGCATATGTTTTCCGCTGTTCATCCAATAACGGACACATACCGGCAGCGGGTCATTCGGAAAAACCACAGCGCAGAGCTGCCTTCGACTAGCAGAAAGCTAAAGCGCGTCTCCGCTGTGTTTCGCGTTCCAGTCAGACAACGTCATCAACCGCAATCCTAGCCGGCTGTAGTCGACACTGAGATACTCATCCAGCACGCCTCGAACGATGGCATCGGGGTGCACAAGGGCCACCTCTTGCGCCATGACGCCGACATAGACGGTGTCGCTCCATAAATACCGATAGCTGTAAAGTCCAAGCCCATCGTCACGACGGCCGACCAATTCAATGTCACGCTTGAGCCGAATGTCGGAACGGAGAATGACATTGGAATCGGAATAACTGGCGTCAGTGCTATTACCCCACGCGCCGCCAGCGTGGCCGCCGGCATACAGGCCCTGCCATGGCGATACCGTCACGACCGGTGCCTTGGCATAGGGCGCCTTGGTATATTTCGGCCCGTCCATGACGGCCGATCCTCCTGCGGGCGGGAACAGCCAACTCAAGCCAGCAGAGACCACCTGAAATTGCCCGCGGGCATTGACGCTCTGACTTAGTGTTCCGTCAGGCGATGAGGCGAACAGGCGGGTCGTTCCCAGATCCACATACTGGTAGCCAAGATTGAGGATCACGCTCGGACGCCAGAGATATTCGATACCGAACCCCGCAACCCAGCCGGCCTTCACCGAAGACGACTGCGAATTCAGGGAGGTTGCAAGGACATTGTCAGTGAGTGTGCTGTTCACATTGGTCCTGCCGTAGGCGAGACCGCCCGTGCCGTAGAACATCACCGGACCTGTCGCCCATCCGAGACGACCCCGGACCGTGCCGTACCAATCAATGCTGGAGGTTGTGATGACTGTCGGAGGGGGAAG
>JBGQCE010000229.1:0-6127 GCA_041495185.1 Bradyrhizobium sp. | reverse complement strand
GCTGGTCGATCGCAGTTGCTTCGACCAGGTGTTCTTCGCCAATTCAGGCGCGGAAGCCAATGAAGGCGCGATCAAGCTCGCCCGCAAATACGGCGCCCTGCACAAGAATGGCGCGCACGAGATCATCACCTTCGAAGGCGGCTTTCACGGCCGCACGCTGGCGACCATGTCGGCCTCCGGCAAGAAAGCCTTCGAACCGCTGTTCGAGCCCAAGGTATCGGGCTTTCCCAAAGCCCAACTGAACGACCTCGCATCCGTGAAGCGCCTCATCACCGACAAGACCATTGCGGTGATGCTGGAGCCGATCCAGGGTGAAGCCGGCGTCTGGCCCGCGTCAGATCAATTTCTGCGCGATTTGCGCTACCTGACCAAGACGCATGGCCTGTTGCTCATCGTCGACGAGATCCAGACCGGCATGGGCCGGACCGGGAAACTGTTCCATTACGAGCACGCGGAAATCGAGCCCGACATCATGACGCTTGGCAAGGGCATTGGCGGCGGCGTGCCGCTCGCCGCATTGCTCGCTACCGAAGCTGCTTCCTGTTTCGAACATGGCGATCAGGGCGGCACGTTCAACGGCAATCCGCTGATGTGCGCGGCCGGGCTCGCCGTTCTCGAAAGTGTCGGGAAAGCGGATTTTCTGAAATCGGTGACCGAGACCGGCCTGTTTCTGGCGAGCGAGCTGCAGCGGATTTCCGCGCGACATGGTCTCGGCGACATCAGGGGCAATGGGCTATTACTGGCGCTGGATTTGACGCATCCGATCAGCGCTTCGATCGTCGCACAGGCGCTTGAAGACGGCGTGCTGCTCAACGCGCCGCGGTCGGACACGCTGCGGTTCATGCCGGCCCTCAATGTGACGCGCGAGGAAATCGCGCGCATGATCGATTGCCTGGAGGCGATCCTGACGAAGATGGGAGCCGCAAGGCGCGTCGCGTAGCACCGGCCGCGCAAAGCCCGTCGCCGATATGCAATGGAGGAACAGCCCAATGGTTGAAATGAAACGGCCCGCCTTTCCCTTAAGCGGTGGATGTCCCTGCGAAGCAGTGCGGTTCGAAGTAACCGCCATGCCGCTGCTCGTCTACGCCTGTCATTGCACGGAGTGCCAGCGCTGGTCGGGCAGCGCATTCAGCATGTCGATGCCGGTCGCTGCGAATAGTTTTACGCTGACGCGCGGCAAACCCAGGCCGTGGCGCCGGGTCGGCGCCAGCGGCGTGGAGAGCACGTACTGGTTCTGCGGCGATTGCGGCGGCCGGGCCTATGGTCAGCGGAGCGCCCGCCCCGACATCATTGCGGTTCGCGCCGGAACGCTCGACGACACCTCCTGGCTGCGGCCGATCGCCCATGTCTTTATGCGCAGCGCGCAACCGTGGGCGCAAATCTCTGACGCGGAGTGCTTCGAAAAATTGCCCGGGGATTTCTGGTCGTTATCCGAGAAGTGGCAGCAGCTGTGGCGGGCGCAATAACTCTCCACACGTCGTCGTCCCCGCGAACGCGGGGACCCATACGCCGTATCTTCTGATTAGGGCGCTGGGGTTGTTGCCTCCATCCACTCTAACGCCTGTGGTTATGGGTCCCTGCAGGGACGACATGAGCTACGGCTTCAGGATCGACGCGCCCGTGGTGAGCCGGCTTTCCAGGTCGATATGGGCCTTTGCCGCGTCCTTCAGCGCATAGGCGTGATTGATCGGCACGTGCAGTTTGCCGTTGATGACGGCGGCAAATAACGTGTCGGCGCCTTCAAGCAGTTCCGAGCGCTTGCCGATGTAGTCGTTGAGTTTCGGCCGGGTCGCAAACAGCGAGCCGTGATTGTTGAGTTCGGAGATCGAGAATGGCGGCACCGGACCCGAGGCGTTACCGAAACTCACGAACAGCCCGCGCGGCTTGATGCACGACAGCGAGCCCGGAAATGTCGTTTTGCCGACGCCATCGTAAACCACGTCGCAAAGTTCGTTGCGGCTGATCTGTTTGACGCGCGCCACGAAATCCTCGTCGTTGTAGAGGATGACGTGATCGCAGCCATTGGCGAGCGCAACATCGGCCTTCGCCTTGGAGCCGACAGTGCCGATGACATGCGCGCCGAGGGCTCGCGCCCACTGGCAGGCGAGCAGGCCGATGCCGCCGGCGGCGGCGTGGATCAGCACCCGATGTCCCGGCTCGACCTTGAATGTCTTGTGCAGGAGATACCAGACCGTCATCCCCTTCAGCATCAGGACAGCACCCTGCTCGTAGGTGATATGGTCGGGCAGCTTGACCAGTTTCTCGGCAGGAATGTTTCGCTCGGTGGCATAGCCGCCGAGATTGAAATAATAGGCGACACGGTCGCCGAGGTGAAAATTGGTCACGCCGGGTCCAACCGAAAGAACTTCGCCGGATGCCTCATTGCCGGCGATGAACGGCAGCGCGGGCGCCTTGTAGAGGCCGGTGCGATAATACACGTCGATGAAGTTCAGGCCGACGGCGTGCTGGCGGATGCGAACCTCGCCGGGTCCCGGCGCGGGCACATCAACGGCTTCATAAACCAGGGCTTCCGGGCCCCCTACCTTGTGCACGCGTACGGCCTTCGTCATATCGGGCTCTCCCTCGGCATTTGCCTTGGGATCAAGCGAAAGCCATCGAGGCCGCGTTGTCAACACGGGGACCGCGCGAACGGCTACGCCGGGCTAATTGACGGCTTTTTTGCGGTTGCGTTTGGCAAGCACGTTGAAGAATTCGACCGCGGCGGAAAATACGATGGCAAAATAGATGTAGCCGCGCGGGATATGAAATTTGAAACCGTCCGCGACCAGCGCAACCCCGATCAATACCAGAAATGCCAGCGCCAGCATCTTGGTGGTCGGATGCTCCGCGACGAATTTCCCGACCGGGCCCGACGACACATACATGATGAGACAGGCGATCATGACGGCTGCGATCATGATTTCGAGATCCTGCGCCATGCCAATCGCGGTGATGATGGAATCCAGCGAGAATACCATGTCGATGACGATGATCTGGACGATCACCCAGAAGAACGCGCTGGCCCCCGGCGCGTCATCGCTCTCTTCCTCGCCCGCCTCCACCTCGGCATGAATTTCGTGGGTCGCCTTCCCGATCAGAAACAGCCCGCCCCCAATCAGAATGATGTCGCGCCATGAAAAGGCGATGCCCTTCACGGTGAGGATGTCTTGCGTCAGGCCGATCAGCCACACCAGCAGGCTGAGCAGCAGGATCCGAAACACCAGCGCCAGCGCCAGTCCGATTTGCCGCGCGCGCTTCGCCTGCGCTTGCGGGATGCGCGAGACGATCACCGACAGAAAGATGACATTGTCGATGCCGAGCACGATTTCCAGCGCGGTCAGGGTCAACAGTGCCGCCCATGCTTCGGGGCTGGTCAGCAACTCGATCATATCCGGAGCGGCCTCACGAGCCGGATCACGGCATCGCTCCCGACGATGTAGGCGGCGATCGCGCATAGCGCGATCGTAACCGGCCTGCTGACATCGAAATCATTTGCCAGTGTGACGATCACAAGCACCGCCCAGACCGCGATCAGGGACAGGGTCAGCGCGCGCAGCCGCACCACGCGTAACGGGTGAAGCACATGGAAAGGAACAAACGTCAGCACAATGAGAACAGCGACCCCGAGGGTGGAGAACGCCGGCGGCCAATGGAGCAGGAACAGATAGAACGCCGCCGCATTCCACAGCGCCGGAAAACCGCGAAAATGATTGTCGGCAGCCTTCATGCGGCGATCGGCGAAATAGAGCGCGCCAGTGACGACAATGCCCACGCCGAGCAGCGGCGCCGCCAGCGGCAGCAGCAGACCGCTGGCTGTGATCGCATAGGCCGGCACAAAGACGTAAGTGATAAAATCGACCACGAGATCGAGCACGTCGCCCGACCAGTTCGGTTGCACGCGCGCGACATCCAGCCGCCGCGCAATCGGGCCATCGAGCGCGTCGATGACCAATGCGACGCCAAGCCAGCCGAACATCGCAGCCCAGTGCTCGCGCACGGCCTCAAGCAGCGCGATCAGGGCCACGCCTGCCCCCAGCGCCGTGAAGACATGGACGGAAAATGCAGCCGCCCGCATTGCCGGCGATACGGATGAAGAATCGCTGAGGTTTGTCTGGTCCATTGGCCCGGCAGGACTATCAGGAATCGCCTCGATTTGCACATCCGAGGTTGCGGCGTTCCGCCGCGTGATCGGCTGGAACATCAAGGCGGGATGCAGGCTTGAAAATGCCGCCGGGAACGTCAATTGTCCTGATATGAGCGATGTATCAACACCATACGATGTCGTGGTGATCGGTGGCGGGCCTGCAGGGCTTGCGGCTGCGATTGCGTTGACGCAAACCGGCGCGAATACGGCCCTGATCGCCCGCCGCATGCCCTATGCCGATAATCGCACCACGGCGCTGCTTGGCGGTTCCGTGGATCTCCTGCGAGAGCTCGATGTCTGGCCGCGCTGCAAGGACAGCGCGGCGCCGCTGCAGGCGATGCGACTGGTGGACGATACCGGCCGCCTGATCCGCGCACCCGAGGTCCGGTTCTCGTCCGACGAGATCGGTCTCGATGCGTTCGGCTACAACATCGAGAACCGCCTCCTGATGGCCGCGCTGGAAGCGCGCGCCGCCAAACTTGCAGAACTGACGCGGATGGACGACGAAGCGGACACCGTCAACCCGCAAGACGCCGATGTCGCCATTCGCACCGGCCAGGGCAAATCACTATCCGCGCGCCTTGTCGCGGGTGCAGATGGGCGGCACTCGCTGTGCCGCGAGGCCGCCGGCATCGAGGTCAGGCGCCGCGATCTCCATCAGGCCGCGCTGACTTTCAATGTCAGCCATTCGCGGCCACACCGGAATATTTCGACAGAGTTTCACACCCCGCAAGGCCCGTGCGTATTCGTGCCGCTGCCCGGCGAGCGCTGCAGCGTGGTGTGGGTCACGGCGCCGAAGGAAGCCGAGCGGTTGATGGCGCTCTCCGATGACGAACTGTCCGAGGCCGCGGAAACACAATCGCATTCCATTCTCGGCCGTCTCCGTGTCGAACCGGGACGCCATCTGTTCCCGCTTGCGATCGAGCGGCCCCGGCAATTCGCGCACCATCGCGTCGCGCTGGTCGGCGAAGCCGCGCATGTGATACCGCCGATCGGCGCGCAGGGCCTGAACATGGGACTGCGCGACGCCGCCGATCTCGCCGACATCGTGCGCGAGGCAATGGTGTCGGGCGAAGACCCCGGCTCGCCGCAGGTACTGAAACGTTACGATTCGGCGCGGCGCACCGATGTCACGAGCCGGACCTTCGCCATCGATATCGCGAACCGTTCCTTGCTCAGCGACTTGTTACCGGTGCAATCCCTGCGCGCGGCAGGTTTGCATCTGATAGGCTCGATTGGCCCGCTTCGGCGCATCGCCATGCGCGAGGGTCTGGCGCCTTCGTGGCGACCGACGCGGCGGGTCAGCTAGGCTTCACGGGAACACCAGACAGCACCTGGGACGAACCGGCCACGGCAAAGGTTAATTCGCCCGTTTGCCACTAGTATCGGCCACAATCATGGTCTATTCGACGAGATATGATTAAAACGCGGACCGCCAAATTTCAGATCGGACAGATCGTCCGTCACCGGATCTTTTCGTTCCGGGGCGTGATCTTCGATATCGATCCGGTATTCAACAATACCGAGGAATGGTGGTTGTCGATCCCCGAGGATGTCCGGCCTCACAAGGATCAGCCGTTCTACCATCTGCTCGCCGAAAATTCAGAATCGGAATACGTCGCCTATGTTTCCGAGCAAAATCTGTTGCCCGATGATTCCGGCGAACCGATCCGGCATTCGCAGGTTGCCGAGATATTCGTGAAGGACAAATCGGGCAGCTATCGCCCGCGTAATCCGTCGCTGAACTGATTCGGTCAGTAGAAGCGGTTTTTCCCGTCATTGCGAGGAGCAAAGCGACGAAGCGATCCACCTTGCACTTGCCGCCCATGGATTGCTTCGCGGAGCCTGTCATCGGGCGGCGCTTTGCGCCGACCCGTTGGCTCGCAGTGACGCATTGAATAAAAAACGCGCCCGGTCCGGGCGCCTTTTTCGCATACCGATAACGTGCGGCCTGTTTCTTACTTCGCAGCCGGATTGGCCGCG
>JBGQCE010000228.1:0-6151 GCA_041495185.1 Bradyrhizobium sp. | reverse complement strand
CTATCCGCGTTACCTCCTACAGGCCTCAACGCCTGGCGAGGACGGATTTACGATGCGCGCGTTTCGGGGCGGCACGCCTTACGGCAACGAAGACCTGTTCCTTGCCAACACGCCGAACCTCGTTGCGCGCTGCACGCGCGACGCCGCGACCCCCGGAATGTGCCTGAGCGAGCGCCGCATCGACGGCGCCGATCTGACCTTTCGCTTTCCAAGGAGCTGGCTCGCGCAGTGGCGCGACGTCGCCAATGCGATGGACCGGCTGACGGTGCAATTGCACGGGCCGCGGGGATGACCTTCCCCTGCCAGAAGCGGTTTCAGCCCTGTTCGACCAGATCGTCCTCGAGGATCGCCATCTGGAACTGAAATGAGCGGTCGTCATCTTCATCGTCGACGAACAGCACGCCGATAAATTCCTCGCCGATATAGACCTCGGCCGAATCGTCCTTTTTCGGCCGCGGCACGACGCGGATTTTCTGATTGCCGAACAGACGCTTGAGATAGGCGTCGAGCTTCCTGACTTCCTGAACGTCCACGGCAGTCTCCAATGGGATTTGGGTTTTTCGAAGTTTTAGGACGAGACGAAGCGAACCGCTAGTCTAACTTGCAGAATTCGTACAAGCGATCTCGGGCAACTTTGATGGTTTGCGTGTATTCCGGTCCCAAAACCGGTACCCACCCTCCGAAAAAGTCCGAGGACATGCTTATGCGGAATACGCGCGAAGAAATCAAAGCCCGATCGCGTTGAGCATTTGATCCATGGTGCGTGACGGCTCGGCGCAGCCGGCCTCGCCGACGATCTTGGCGGGGACGCCCGCCACAGTCACATTGTGCGGTACCGACTTCACCACCACGGAGCCGGCGGCGATGCGGGCGCAATGGCCGACCTCGATATTGCCCAGAATTATGGCGCCCGCCCCGATCAATACGCCGCGGCGGATCTTGGGATGGCGGTCCTCGTTCTCCTTGCCGGTGCCGCCAAGGGTGACGCCGTGCAGGATCGAGACGTCGTCTTCGATGACAGCGGTCTCGCCGACCACGAAGCCGGTGGCATGATCGAGGAAGATACCGCGGCCGATCCGGGCTGCAGGATTGATATCGGTCTGGAACACCGCCGAGGAGCGGCTCTGCAGATAATAGGCGAAATCCTTGCGGCCCTTTTGATAGAGCCAGTGCGCCAGCCGATGGGTCTGCAGGGCATGGAAGCCCTTGAAGTAGAGCAGCGGGTCGATGAAACGCGAGGTCGCGGGATCGCGGTCGTATACCGCCACCATGTCGGCGCGGAAGGCATTGCCGAGATCGGGATCGTCGCGGAGCGCCTCGTCATAGGCCTGGCGGATCAAATCGCCCGACAGCGCCGAATGGTCGAGCCGCTCGGCGATGCGATGCACCACCGAGTCCTCCAGCCGCTCGTGGTGCAGCACGGTCGAATAGATAAAGGAGGCAAGCTCCGGCTCGCGGCGAACTATGTCTTCCGCCTCGGTCCGCACGCGCTCCCAGATCGGATCGAGCGCCGCAAGCCTGGCACCCTGCGGATTGATCTGATGCATTGCCATATGCTGCTCTCGCAAGTTCTGACGTTCTTGAGGTGCATTATAGCACAACAAGCGGACGGCTGTCCTGACGCGTATCCGGCTAAGGTGAATGTCGGCCTCAGGATTGCGCGCTAAAACATTGAAGCGGCACATCTTCTTCACGCGGCCGAGATCCGCCTTTGCTGAAAGCGTCGGCTCAAAATGGTCGGGAAATCCAGGAAATCAAGCCACCCCGCCTCCAACTATTTGCGGATTTCCGCACGGCGCGCGATCCGGGCATGCTGGCAAAAAACTGGGGGGACGCAGCATCAGTACGCAGCTTTTACGCGCGCGCGTGACGGATTCGGCCTGGGTCTGGTTGTCGGCCGTCGCCATTCCGCTGATGCTGATCGCGCCGGCGCTGTGGAACGGCTATCCGCTGCTGCAATATGACACCGGCGGCTATCTGGCCCGGTGGTACGAAGGCTATCTGGTCCCCAGTCGCTCCACCGTGTTCGGCCTTTACCTGCATTTCGGTGAAGATTCGAGCTTCTGGATCAATCTCGGGTTTCAGGCGCTGGCGACCCTGTGGATCCTGCAGCTGACGCTGCGCGTGTTCGGCATGGTCAGGCCATGGCGGCTGGCGGGGCTAAGCCTCGTCCTGATCCCGACAACGGCACTGCCCTGGCTCGCCAGCACGCTTTTGACCGACATCTTCGCCGGTCTGTCGGTGTTGTCGCTGTTTATCCTTGTCATGCACGGCGAGAAGATTTCCGGAATCGAAAAATCCTTGCTGTTCGCCTTCACCGCCTTTGCCGCGGCAACCCACAGCGCAACGCTCGCGGTGCTTCTGGGGTTGTGCTGCGTCGGCTGGATCGCGCGACCTCTTTTGCGCGCGCGGATTGCCATGTCGGGACTGCTGCAGGGCAGCCTGACCATCGTTGCCGGTGCCGCCATGCTCCTGGCGGCCAATTTCGCCCTGTCAGGACAATTGGCATGGACGCCCGGCGGCTACGGCGTCGCATTCGGACGTATGCTGCAGGATGGCATCGTCGCGCAGTATCTGCGGGATCATTGTCCGCAAGCGAAACTGAAGCTCTGCCCCTATCGCAACGAACTTCCGGCCACCGCCGATCAATTCCTGTGGGGCGAGAGCATGTTCAATACGCTCGGCCGCTTCAAGGGCATGAACGACGAGATGGGTTTCATCGTGACGCATTCGCTCGCCGAATATCCGCTCTGGCAGGCGGAGGCGGCCATCGTCGCCACCGCCCAGCAACTGGTCCACGTCGGAACCGGCGAAGGCACCAAGGGCTGGATTCCCCATACCTACGGCATCATCGAACGCTATCTGCCGGCGCAGCTCGCGCCGATGCGCGCGGCGCATCAACAGCATTGGGACATCAATTTCGCCGCGATCAACTGGATCCACGTCCCGGTCGCGCTGGCGTCGATACTGCTGATCGTCGCGATCTTCGGGCACGCCATCTGGCGCCGGCGGCTCGACGATCTCACGCTGCTTGTTTCGACGGTCTCTTTCGCCTTGCTCGGCAACGCATTTATCTGCGGGGTGATATCGGGGCCGCACGATCGCTACGGCGCGCGCATGGTATGGATCGCAACCTTTGTGGTGCTGATCGCAGCGGTCAGGCATTTTGCCGATGACGATGAGCCCGATAGCTCACTTTCGTTGTGAGAGGAAATCCAGCACGCCGGTCTTGTAGACCTTGTCGCCGACCGCCCGCATGTGGTCGCGGTTGGGAATGTCGAGTACCTGCGCGCCCGGAATGATCTTTCCAAGCGCTGCCGCCGAGCCCGCGATTTCGTCCGCCGTGCCGACCGCGATCAGCACCGGCACGGTGATCGCTGCGGCCTCCTCTCTCGTCATCAACCGCCGCGAGCCGCGCAGGCAGGCAGCGAGTGCCCGGCGATCGGAGCGGGTCTGGTCCGCAAACGCGCGGAAGGTCCGCCCGACCGGATCGGTCACCTCCTCGAGCGAGGACGCCTCCAGCGCCTCCGCGACGTTTGCGCCGGGGCCGCCACCCTCGATCAGGCCAATGCCGATGCCGCCGAAGATCGCCGAACCAAGCCGCTGCGGCTGGCTCAGCGCAAGCACGGCCGTCATCCGCGCGCCGAGCGAATAGCCCATGACGTCGGCGCGCTCGATATTCAGGTGGTCCATCAGCGCAGTGATGTCGCCCGCCATGGTAGCGACCTCATACTCGGCGGCGTCGTAAAGCTTGGCTGAATCGCCATGGCCGCGATTGTCGAGCGCGATGACGCGGCGGCCGCTTTTCTTCAGCTCCGAAACCCAGCCCGGATCCACCCAATTCACATTCTTGTTGGACGCAAAGCCGTGCACGAGCAGGATTGGATCGCCCTCGCCTTCGTCGAGATAGGCAATTTCGACGGCGCCGTTATGAAAACTCGGCATCACGCATTCCGTGGCTTTGGGAGACGATAAGGAGATGGAAGGCCGGACGTAAGGCTAGCCGCTTGCGCCGGCAATCGCCACTGCCGGTTGGGCCGCCGCCGCCATCTGCCTTCGCAACCGCCGCGCCTTTTTGCCCATTAGCCACGCCATCGTCAGGCGTTCGGTCGTTGCCTTGATCGACGACAGCAGACCGAACAGCGCCAGCAGCGCGCCGAACACCCATAGCGTGAGATCGAAGGCGCCCGCAGCCAGCAGCAAAGCACTACGGCCCAGCACTTTCAAAATCGCGCGGGTCTGGCCGCCCTTGGTTTCCGCAAGCCGTGCGGCGCGGGCGACGTCCTTCGGCCCTTCGGCTACCTTCAACGTGTCCTGCGCGGCGCGGATACCCGCCTTCTCGCTGATACGGCCGACATCCTTGGCGAGCCGGACCAGCGCGCCGGCCTTCTCGGCATGAAACGCCGCTCTGATCGCGGTCATGGTCTGTCCCGGCCGCGCGACCGAGCCCGACATGACGGCATTTTGCAGCATCGGCGCGTCGACCATGCCGCGCGCCGAGCGGCCGACCCATTCCGTGAGCCCCTCGCCCAGCCGGCCGACCTTGCGGGCATCCTTGACCAGCGTGAGACCGGCGCGCACCGGCGCCACGCCGCCGATGGAGATATAGGTCGCCGCCGTCACCGCGAGGCCCGCGGCGGCGAAGCCCAGCACCAGCCGGTCGGTGTCCTCACCCATCGCGAGATGCTTGCCTTCGCGCACCACGTCCCTGATGTCGCCGAACACGAACAGATCGCCGGCGACCGTGCCCGACAGGCTCGCGACATCGTCGGCGTTTCCGGTCACGAGCCCTGAGGCAAAGCGTTTGGCAAAATGCGACGACGAATTCTCTTCCGTGACGGCGTCAGCCACCCGCCGCGAAAGGTCGCCGCCAAGGGCAATGTTTTTCTCCTCGGCGAGCTCGACAAAGCTGCGCGCGAGATCGGCATCGCTTTCGGCTAGCGCCGCCTCGATATTCCGCTCCACCACAGCCCGGTTGTTCCGCAGAGCAGAATTGAGCTTGAGATCGGCGAGTTCCGCCGGGTCGTCCTGCGCGGCCAGAATGGCGAAGGCCTCGCGCGCATGCGGCCACAGCAGCAGGCACGCGACCGCGCATACCGCCAAAGCCGCCAGAGCCGAACCGATCCGCAACCGTCTCATCCGGAAAAACCCAGTGTTTACGCCTTCCCCAAGATGGTATGCCGCTTTTAAGACACAACGGCCCCGACGAAAGAAGGGCTTCTCTGGGACGACAAGATTGTGTCGAATTTGCATGAGCAAATGAGCGGCCGGGGCTCTGGGAATCAACTATACCCGCAAGGACCGTGCGCAGCATTCTACCCTGCTGCGTCTTGTTGATTGCGTCCGCCTCTTTGCCACTCAAGGTGAATATTATGTCCGACCATGTCGTTCCGCACTTTCACAACGATGCCGGCGTTTCGGTCATTGAGATCGGCTCGCAGGAGTTCATGTGCGTGGGCGCCAATCCGCCTTTCGATCATCCCCATGTTTTCCTCGATCTCGGCAACGACAACGAGATCATCTGCCCCTATTGCTCGACCCTTTATCGCTACGCCGCCGACCTCAAGGCCGGCGAAGCCCGCCCGCCCGAATGCGTCGTGAAAGACAAGGCCGCCTGACCGACCGGTGGCCGCTTCACGCACCATCTTCGTTGCTGGTGCCGGCATCGGAGGATTGACGGCCTCGCTTGCGCTCGCGGGCCGAGGCTTTCGCGTCGTCGTTTTGGAGAAGGCCGAGCGCCTCGAAGAAGTCGGCGCCGGCCTGCAGCTCTCGCCCAACGCCAGCCGGGTGCTGATCGAATTGGGCTTGCAGCCGCGGCTTGCCGCACGCGCCGTCACGCCCGACGCCATCAGCCTGATGAGCGCGCGGAGCGGCGGTGAGATCACCCGCCTGCCGCTCGGCGAGGCCGCCACGTTTCGCGCCGGCGCGCCCTATTGGGTGGTGCACCGCGCCGATCTGCAAGCGGCGCTGCAGGCAGAGGTCAACGACCATCCCGATATCGAGCTCAGGCTCGGCTGCCAGTTCGAAGACGTCAGCACCCATGCCAAGGGACTGACCGTGGTCCAGCGCAGCGGTACGACGCGCCAGCAGGAGCTGGCGCTGGCGCTGATCGGCGCCGACGGAATCTGGTCCACGGTCCGGCAACATCTGT
>JBGQCE010000227.1:0-6156 GCA_041495185.1 Bradyrhizobium sp. | reverse complement strand
GTTTAGCTCCTTGTTGACGGGCTTGAGGCCGATGCCGCGGCCCGCGATTATTTCTGCTCTGCCGCGGTTCTCGCCGCGGCGGCGGCGGTTGCTGCCGGCTTCTTCAGGCTCTTGATGATGATCGTGATCAGCGGCACGAGCAGCAAAGGCAAGACTCCGTTCAGGGGATGGTGGATCATTCCGGACACCTGCGATTGCAGCATTCGCGCCTCGAGCTGCAGCGCATCGACCGAAGAGCCATGGATTTCGGTGGCGAGTTCGAGTTCACGCCCCGATGGCGCTCGTCCCGCAATTGCGAACAGGATCGCTGCAATCACGAAGTTGAGCGCGCCCAGAATGGCCGCCGCGGAGATGGCGCTCCAGATCTGAACCAGCGCGAAATAGGCCGATAGTTCCAGCATCAAGAGGCCGAATGCCGCGATCAGCGCCGCAAACGCCCGCAAGCCCAAGCCGACAAGCATATGCCGCATCCGGATATCGGCGATGATCCTGTCGGTGCGCCAGAGCACGCGCAGGTGTTTGACGACATTCTCGGTGTTCACGTTAGTGCCTCCTCAGCATGATGCCGACCACGATGCCGAGCGCGAAGGCAGAAGCAAGCGATGCGACCGGTCGCTCGGATATGATGCTTTCGAGGTGTTCTTCCTGCTCGCCCAGCGTCTCGCCGAGATCGTTCAGCGCGGCCTTGATCTGATCTGCGAGAGCCTCGGCGCGGTTCTTGGAGGCGTCGAAAATTCCCTCGCTTGTCGTGTTCAGGAGGCGCGACACGTCGCCTTTGAGCGCCTGCAGCTCATCTATCAGCTCGCCAGAGTCGAACATCGATCTTGCCTTTGCTGCATAATCCAGCCGAATTTCTATACAATGCCAATTCTAGGCGAGCCGACGCCCCGGCTATTGATTTGCGTCAACAGCGCAGGGCCGGCCGTTTTCTGTTTTGAGGCAGGTCAATCTGATCGCCGCGCCAGGGCTTAGTAGAAGGCCTTGAGAAAGGGAGTTCCCATTGAAAGGAATAGAAATCTTGGCGTCCCCACCTCTGTTAACGGCCACGCCATCAGGCGATGTGCTTGAGTTGCGTCCAGGCGGGTCCTGGACCGCGGCCAATGTGTCGACCCTGGAGGCGCTCTCCAACGCCGTCTCGGAGCAGCTCGACCGGTCGAAAACCGTGAAGGTGGACATGGCCGGGGTGCGCGAGCTCGATACGCTCGGGGCCTGGTTGCTTGAGAAGATAACGCGGCGCGCAACGTCAGCCGGACATCGCGCCGATATGGTCGGCGTTGCCGACAACTATGCCGGCCTGATGGAGGAGGTCCGCCAGGTCAATCGTCACAATCCCGCGCCGGTCCCGCCGCCAAATCCTGTCGTGACCAAGGTAAACGATATCGGCCGTTCCGCGGTCGGTGCGACGGAAGACCTGGCCGTGTTCCTGCAGATGCTGGGTTCGCTTTTCCTGGCCATTGTCGGCGTGCTGCGCCGGCCGAGATCGCTACGGCTGACGTCTCTGGTTTATCAGCTCTACAGGGTCGGCTGGCAGGCGATACCGATCGTCGTGCTGATCACCTTCCTGATCGGCGCGATCATCGCGCAGCAGGGCTTCTTCCATTTCCGCAAATTCGGCGCCGATTCCTACGTCGTCGACATGGTCGGCATTCTCGTACTGCGCGAGCTCGGTGTGTTGATCGTCGCGATCATGGTTGCCGGCCGCTCCGGCAGCGCCTACACCGCCGAGCTTGGCTCGATGAAGATGCGCGAGGAAATCGACGCGCTGTCGACCATGGGCCTTGACCCGGTCGAAGTGCTGATCCTGCCCCGGGTTATCGCACTGGTTTGCGCACTGCCGATCCTGAGCTTCGTCGGCTCGATGGCCGCGCTCTACGGCGGCGGTCTGGTGGCACAGTTCTATGGCGGCATGGGGCCGGAAATCTATATTGCGCGGCTGCGCGACGCCGTATCCGTCACTCATTTTGAGGTCGGCATTATCAAAGCGCCTTTTATGGCGCTGGTCATCGGAATCGTCGCCTGCAGCGAAGGCTTGCGGGTGAAGGGAAGTGCGGAGTCGCTCGGCAAGCAGACAACAACGTCGGTGGTGAAATCGATCTTTCTGGTGATCGTGCTCGACGGGCTGTTTGCGGTGTTTTTTGCATCGATCGGAATGTAACGATGCAGGAATCTGCCCCGCAGCTTGCGATTCGCGTACATGACCTCGTGGTCGGCTTCGGCAAGAATGTGGTGATCGACCATTTGTCGCTGGATGTTCGCAGAGGCGAAATCCTCGGCCTGGTCGGCGCGTCCGGGGGCGGCAAGTCGGTGCTGATGCGAACCATCATCGGACTGATTCAAAGGCGAAGCGGAGAGATCGAGGTGATGGGCGCTACGATCGGCGGCACCCAGGATCGGAGCACCCAGAGTGCCGCGGGCAAATGGGGCATTCTGTTCCAGCAGGGCGCGCTGTTTTCATCGCTCACCGTGCGGCAGAATATCCAGTTTCCGCTTCGCGAAAATCTGGTGTTGTCGCAGGCGTTGATGGATGAGATCGCCACCGCCAAGCTCGAAATGGTCGGACTGATGCCGGAAGATGGCGACAAGTTTCCTTCCGAATTGTCGGGCGGCATGACCAAACGCGTGGCGCTGGCCCGCGCCCTTGCGCTGGATCCCGCAATTGTGTTTCTCGACGAGCCGACCTCGGGCCTCGACCCGATTGCGGCGGGCGATTTCGACGCCCTGATCAAGACATTGCAGAAAACGCTGGGGCTGACGGTGTTCATGGTTACCCATGATCTCGCCAGCCTGAATACCGTCTGCGATCGCGTCGCAGCGCTGGCGGACGGCAAGATCGTCGCCATCGGACCGATGCGCGAACTGCTTCAATCCGAGCATCCCTGGGTACGGACCTATTTTCACGGCAAGCGATCCCAAATGCTGCAACCCAAAGCGAGTTGAGAGATGGAAACCCGCGCTCCCTTCGTCGTTGTCGGCGCTTTCGTTCTGGCCGCCATCGTCGCCGTGTTCGGCTTCGTATACTGGCTTCACAATACCGGTGGATTGGGTCCGCGAACGACCTATCACGTTCAGTTCGACGGCTCGGTGCCCGGGCTCCTGGTAGGCGCGGCCGTCCTGTTCAATGGAATCCGCGTCGGCGAGGTGACGGATTTGGGCCTCGCGCCGGACAGCCCGCGCCGCGTCAATGCGGCGATCTCGGTATCCTCGACGACGCCGGTGCGTTCCGACACCAGGGTCGGTCTGGAATTCCAGGGCTTGACCGGGGTTCCGGTGATCGCGCTGGAAGGCGGCACGCTGCAAGCGAATTCCGGCGAGGTGCCGACGCTGATCGCCGAACCCGGGGCGGGCCAGAGCATGACCCAGGCCGCCCGCGACGCGTTGCGGCGGGTAGATTCGGTGCTGGCGGAGAATTCCGGGCCTCTGAAAGACACCATCGCCAACTTCAAGGTTTTCTCGGAGGGGCTGGCGCGCAATACCGGCAAACTCGACGGCATCGTTGCCGGCATCGAAAAGATGACAGGCGGCGGTACGCCGGCGCAAAAAATTACCTACGATCTGCGCGCCCCGCAAAATCTGGGGTTGGCGAGCAAGACCATCAAGGGACAATTGGCGATACCGGAGCCGACCGCGGTCGCGATGCTCGAGACGCAGCGGTTCCTGTTCTCTCCGACAAAGGACTATCCCGGCTTCGCCGATGCCCTCTGGGCCGACAGCATTCCCAAACTGCTCCAGGCACGACTGATCGAGGGCTTCGAGAATTACGATATCGCCCACGCACCGCTTCGTGCCGCGGATATCGGACAGACGGATTTTCAGCTTCTGATCGATGTCAGACGTTTCCGGATTGCGACGGATGCAGAGCCCACGGCCGAGATCGGATTGTCGGCAAGGATTGTCGACAAGAAGGGCAAAGTCATCGCCTCGCGCTTGTTCGAGGACGGCGAGAAGTTCGACAAGGTCGAGCCGCCGGCTGCCGTCGCCGCGTTCAGCGATGCGTTCGGTCGAATTGCAAAGGATATGATCGCCTGGACCGTGCAGGCGCTGTAGCTGTTGCCGCGGTAGGCCTTATTCGAGGGTTTTCAAATAGGACAGCAGGTCGTTGATCTGGTCAGGGCCGAGCTCGAATGCCGGCATCGACGGGTGACCGGTATAGATGCCTTCGGCAAAGGCCTCGGCGAGAGTTTCGACGGGGTAGTGCAGATGCAGGGTTCGGAATGGTGGAGCGATCTTGAGCGGGCTTCTTGTCACCCGATCGATCGAGTGGCACTGCGCACAATTGTTTCGCGCGAACGTCTTGCCGCGCAGCTCGGCTGGTGACGCCGCCAGAACCGGCGTCATCAGCATCAGCGTCATGAGAGTTTGGCGCAGGATGAATCGCAGCATTCCGGCGGGTTTCCTTAATTGCGGCTATGGCGGCAGAATAGTGCGACGAAGTGGGTCGGATTTGATCTGCATCAACCGGCATCTGGGCGATCGGTTAAGATGTAATCGATCCGCAGGCTCGGCGCGCATACGGTTGTAGCCGTGCCCATCCTGGAGTGGCGCATGAAGATTTCCCTGGTTGCAGTCGAGCCAAACGAGCAACCCTGTATCGATTGTTCGGTACGCCAGTTCAGCCTCTGCGCGGCCCTCGATAAGGCCGAACTGCGGGAGCTGGAGCAGCTGGGCCGCCATGTCCATTTCGCGTCCTGCGAGACGGTGTTCGCTCAAGAGGAGATGACAACGTCATTTTTCAATCTGCTTGAGGGCGTCATGCGCCTTTACAAGCTGCTGCCCGACGGGCGCCGGCAGATCGTGGGATTTGCGTTGCCTGGCGAGTTCCTGGGGATGACGACTTCCGCACGTCACAGCTTCTCCGCCGACGCGATCGGACCTGTCGCCGTTTGCCGGTTCTCCAGAGCCTCCTTTGCGCGATTTATCGAGAACAAGGCGCACCTCTTGCGCCGAATCAATGAATTGGCGGTTCGCGAACTGAACCAGGCCCAGGACCACATGGTTCTGCTAGGGCGCCGTTCGGCGGAAGAAAAGGTTGCGACGTTCTTGATCGGCTGGCGCGATCGTTTGGTTCACCTTAAGGGCCCGACGAAGACGGTCGCCCTGCCGATGAGCCGCCAGGACATCGCCGATTACCTTGGTCTGACCATCGAAACCGTCAGCCGCACCTTTACCAAGCTCGAACGCGACGGCGTGATCGAAATCCTGCCGGGGGGCGTCCGCTTGCTGGATCCGGCGCGCGCCGAGGCCCTGGCCGCGGCCTGAGGTCGGCGCACTCGTTCAAGGCCGGTTGCGCGATTTGATCCGGATCAATTACCGGCACCTTTCACTGAGGAAAAATGTCTTCAGTTAGAAAACTGGGGAGGTCATTATGCCGTTTGATGCAATGCTGGTGAGCGCAGGGGTGGTAATTATGTTCTCGGCGCTTGCGGGCGTGCTTCTGTGGGGTGATCTTCGAACGCGGCCAGATCGGCTGAAGGAAGATGCAAACCCTCAAAAGCGTCGAAGTTTCTGAAACCGCCGGCCGGCGCAGGTGGCACCGGCTGGTCCGGCGCCATTAAGCTTCCTTCATCCCGAACAGGCGGGCCGCGTTGCCGCCAAGAATTGCCACGCTCTGCTGTCGGTGAGGGTGGCGGTGGCGAAGACGTGGTCGACCGGATGCTCATCCGAGGGGATCGGAGTGCCGAGCACGACTTGGCTCGCGCCGACCTGTGTCACCAGATGCCGCAAGCCCTCCGGCGTGAACACCATGGCGTCGAAATAGAGCTTGCGCCTGCCTGTTCTTGATTTCTTCGCCGGACACATTGCCAAGCCGGAAGCGGGAGGGCAATCATTCTCATGAGGATTGCGGCCGGTAAGTCCCGGAAAACGCCGTCCCGTTCGTGAGGGGGAAATTCGGTATGCGTCTGCTTCATTCGCTTGTAGCGGTGCTTGCGCTGCTGACCGGCACCGCAGCGGTCGCGCAGACCGCCTATCCCGACCGGCCGATCAAGATGATCGTGCCCCTGGCGGCGGCGAGCGCGGTCGATGTCGCAGCAAGAATCGTGACGCAGAAGATGGCCGACAATATGGGCCAACAATTCGTGATCCTGAACCAGCCGGGTGCATCCGGGTTGATCGGCGCCGAGCAGGTCGCCAGGGCCGAACCGGACGGCTACACGATCG
>JBGQCE010000226.1:0-6177 GCA_041495185.1 Bradyrhizobium sp. | reverse complement strand
TTCGCCTCGTGGTGCGCGACTGGCGCATCGCGTTCATGGCAGCTCTTGCATTCGCATGCTCCGGCGGCATCGCAGTCCACTCGCGCATTTTGCGCAGCGAACTTGTCGCGGCGTGTCCGGTCATCTTTGCGCTGCTGATCCTGATCGTGATTGGACGCCGCGCCGGCATCACGCGTCCGCTCTGGATGGCAGTTGCAGCGGGATTGTGCGTACTCGGTCTCGAAAACAAGGTGCAGGCCATCTTGCTGATCGGTGCGCTGCCGCTGTTGCTGATTCCGTTCGGAAGCGGGCAGACCGCAAGCGTCGCGTTCTGGCGCAATATGCGATCGGGCTGGCTGGCGGCGGGCGCAGCTGTCATCGCGGCGCTTGCAGCCGCATGGGCTGCGTGGCCGCTCATCGCCATCGGCTTCGATCGCGCCCTGCTCGATGCCGCGCATTTTCATCCGTTATTCCTCGGCCGCTTCGGCGTCTATCAGGCAGCGCTGCTGCTCCTGACCGGCGTCTGCATGATCGCCTATGCCGCGATCTGGCGGGTCAGTGCGGCCGAGACACTCGCGTCGATGTCGGCGATCGCCGCCGGCGCATCGATCACGCTGCTTGCGCTCGATCTCGAATACAACACGAGCAATGTGATTGCGGTAATCAATCCGCTGGAAAAAATGCTGATCTTTGCCGATGCGAACACGTCGGATGTCGCCAACGGGTCGAATCTGCCGGGCATTGTCGCGCTCCTGCTCGATGGCGTCGCATCGGTTCTCGCGCGCTACAGCTTCGTGCTGCATTCCTCGCCGCGTCCGACCGTGTTTCTCACCTGGCTGATCGTGCCCGGGATCGTTTACGCGTGGCGGCGCGGCGAAAGGCAGGCTGCGATCCAGGCTCTCGTGCTTCTAATGGCCGCGATCGGAATCGACGCGCTCGGCGTGCGGCGCGGGCTGAAATCCGAATATTTCATCTTTACCGACCCGCTGATCATCCTCGCCGGCGCGATCTTGCTCGATTCCCTGAGCGATCTGCGCTTTCATAAATGGGCCTATGCCGTCACCGCCGCCCTGTTCGGCCTGCACATTGCTGTCGGTCAAGCCGAGCCGATAAAACACGCCTTCATGCGCAGCGGTCCGGAATCGATATGCGAATGGAACCGGCATTACATGCCGCTACTGCCCCTGCCCTGGTGCAGCTCTCCTGCAGCCCGGCCATAACGGCTTGTTGAGAAGCGCCCGTTCGCCCGTTGGGTTATCCTGGTCCGATCCGAACTTGACAGGGAGCCGCCATGATAGACCGCAGGACACTCATCACGGCAGCGCTGGCGGCGATCGCGGGCGCGGCCCCGACACGGACGGCGCTCGCGCAAGGAGCCATGAGCCGGATCACCGCCTATGCCTTTTCGTTTCCTGCTCTCGCCGGCGGCGATATCAGGCTCGCCGATTATGCCGGCCGGCCGCTGCTGATCGTCAACACCGCGTCATTGTGCGGCTACACACCGCAGTATGCGGGGTTGCAGGAGTTGTGGCGCGAGTTTCACGATCGCGGCCTGATGATTATCGGAGTTCCCTCCAACGATTTCGGCGGCCAGGAACCGGGCGGCTCAAGCGAGATCGCGGAGACCGCGCAGCATCAATATGGGGCTACCTTTCCGATTGCCGCCAAAGCCGTGGTGAAGGGCCCGAATGCGCATCCGTTCTACAAATGGGCTGCGGACGCGCGCCCGAAGGATGTTCCCCGCTGGAACTTTCACAAATATCTCATCGGCCGCGACGGCTACATCGCCGAGGTGTACCCCGAGACCGTGGAGCCCTCGGATACGCGCGTCAAAACCGCCATCGCGCGGGCGCTTGCGGAGACCTGACGCGCATATTCCTCCCCGGAATTAACCGGTTCGGCCGACAAACCGGCCTGCGGCGATAAAAGCCGTTGCCGTGGCGGCGCAGGTCCAACTAGGCTAGTATCGTCAGGGGCAGGAAAGCGCTCGGACGATGGCAAAAAGCCAGCACCGGAGCACGGGATCAGCGCAAGGAATCAAGAAGATGCGTATTGCGACAGGTTTGATTTTTGCGGGCGCGGTTTCGCTATGTGCGTCAGGCCTGGCTTGGTCGCAGACCGCTGCCACCAAGAGCGCGGCAGCTCCACAGGCGGCTCCGGCCCCGGCGCCTGCGCCCGCCAAAGCGGCTTGCGCCAATCCCAATGCGCTCGGCATCGCCCGCGTCGTCGAAATCGACACCACGGGCGGGCCGGGCTTCGGTTTCGAGCACTTCAAGCAACTGGATTTCCTCCGCGACCATGAGGTGGTGCTGACCTTCGACGACGGCCCGTGGCCGGTCAATACGCCCTCGGTGCTGAAGACGCTCGCGGAAGAATGCACGACCGGTATCTTCTTTCCGATCGGCAAGCACGCGACCTATTATCCTGAAATCCTGAAGCAGGTTGCCGCGGCCGGCCATACCATTGGTGCGCATACCTGGTCGCACGCCAACCTGAACAACAAGAAGCTCACCGAGGATCAGCGCAAGGAAGAGATCGAGAAAGGTTTCAGCGCGGTCAAATGGGCCCTGGGCGCTTCGCCATCGCCGTTCTTCCGCTTCCCGGCGTTGCAACATCCACCCGAAATGGTGACCTATCTCGGCACCCGCAACGTTGCGATTTTCTCGTGCGATCTCGACTCCTTCGACTTCAAGGCCAGCAAGGCGCAAACCGTGATCGAAAGCGTGATGAAGAAGGTGGACAAACTGGGCAAGGGCATCATCCTGATGCACGATTTCCAGAAGCACACGGCCGAAGCCCTCCCCGAGCTGATGCACAGACTGAAGGCCGGCGGCTACAAGGTCGTTCAGATGAGGGCCAAGACTCCGGTGCAAACGCTTGCGCAGTATGACGAGGAAATTCTCAAGGACGCCAAATTGCCGACCGTGAGTTCCCGGCCCGTCTCCAGCGTGGTGCAGACGATTTCGGAATAGAACCTGCGTACATGGCAACGCCGGTGCCAGCGCTGCGCATTGACGGCTATGTCATCGTGTCGGCGGACGGCATGCTGGCGAACGCCGATCGCGTGATGCCGGACGAATTGAAATTCGAGGGCGACAAGCAATTCTTCACCGCCGCCCTCGACCGTGCCGACCTGATCGTGCACGGCCGCAATTCCTTTGAGGACCAGCCGAACTCGCCGCATCGCAAACGGATCGTCCTGACCCGGACGATCAGCGGGGTCGCGCCCGATCCATCCAATCCCAAGTCCACCTTGTGGAATCCGGCCGGCGCTTCGTTCGAAGCCGCCTGCGATTTCGCACATGTGCGTTCCGGCACCGTCGCGATCATCGGCGGACCCGACGTGTTCGGGATGTTTATGGACCGCTACGACACGTTCTGGCTCTCGCAGGCGCCGCGGGTGCAGCTACGGGGCGGTGAGCCATGCTTCCCCGGCGTGCCTGCGCATTCACCGCAGGAGATTCTGGCCGCGCATGGCCTGAAAGCGGGCGATGCCCAAATCCTTGATGGCGCCGAAGGTGTCAGCGTCACGCCGTGGCGGCGAGTAGCTCATACATCGCCATAAGTGGGCTCCGACATCCGCTCGCCCCGCCCATATCCAGCAATCATGAACAGCGCGCCGATGATCGACAGATTTTTCAAGGCATGGACCATGTTGTTTCTGCCTTCCGCACCGGTCTGGGTCCAGAAGTCGTGATAATAGAAGGTCGCGGCAGCCACAAAAAATATCAGCAGAATTGCAAAAAAGCGCACGCCAAAATTCAGCGCGATCATTATTCCGCATATCAATTCGACGGACCCTGCCGCGATCGCCAGTATTTGCGGCATCTGCATGCCCGCGAGGGCTTCGATCTGGGACTTGTAGTCGGTCAGCGCCGCAGGAATGATGATCTTTTCCGCGATGTCCTTTGCCGTCGAGGTCAAGTCGTAAAGCTGGAGGGCCCCGGAAACGATAAACAGCACCGCGAACAAAATTCGCCCGAAAGTAATAAACGCTGGCATGGTCGGCCTCACTGAATGCTGCAAATGCGCGGTCGCTATCGGCGGAGCGATTATGGGCGTTCCGCCTCAGCTTTTCAAACGGTCAAATCGATTCCGGAAGCGCCGCCGGCCGCAACCGGAATCCAATCGATTTTTCCACACTATCCGAACAAACTCGGTTGCTGGCGGCCGGCCCGCTCCTGGGCTTCGACCGCGGCAACCGCGGTCATGTTGAGGATGCCGCGGGCGGTCACCGACGGGGTGAGAATATGCGCCGGACGCGAGGGGCCGATCAGGATCGGCCCAACCGGAAGGGCATCGGCCAGGGCCTTGATCATCTGATAGGCAACGTTAGCGGTGTCGAGGTTCGGCATAATCAGGATATTGGCCTCACCCTCCAGCTTGGAGTGAGGCAGGATTAGCTTCCGGGCGGCTTCCGAAAGCGCGGTATCGCCCTGCATTTCACCGTCCGCCTCGAGCTCCGGATGGTTCTGCTTCAGGAGCGCGGTGGCGCGGCGCATCTTGCGCGAGGAATCGGTATCATAACTGCCAAAGTCGGAATGTGACACGAACGCGATCCTGGGCTTGAGATTGAAGCGCTGGACATGGAGTGCCGCCAGCGCCGCCACTTCGGCCAGCTCCTCGGCGCTCGGGTTCGGCCGCACCTGCGTGTCCGCGATGAAATAAGCGCCCTTGCTGGTGATCATCAGGGCAAGGGCTGCGAAATCGCTGACCCCCGGGCGAAAGCCGACGATCTCGCGCACGTGGCGCAGATGGCTCATGTAGCGCCCTTCGACGCCGCAGATCATGGCGTCGGCTTCGCCGCGGATCACGGCCAGCGCCGCGATCACGGTCGCGTTGGTGCGGACCACCGTGCGGGCCGCATCGGGGGTAACGCCGTGTCGGCCCGCGACGTCGATATAGGACTGCACATAGGAGCGATAGCGCGGATCATCCTCGGGATTGACGAGATCGAAATCCCGACCGGCCTTGATGGCAAGGCCGAACCTTTTGATCCGCGCTTCGACCACCGAAGGACGTCCGACCAGTATCGGTCGCGCCAGTTTTTCCTCCAGCACCACCTGGGTCGCATGCAGGACGCGCTCGTCCTCGCCTTCAGCGTAGATCACGCGGACCGGCTGGGTTTTTGCCTTCGCAAACATCGGCTTCATGACAAGGCCGGAGCGGAACGCAAAGCGCTCGAGCTGGGCGGCATAGTCCTCGAAGTTCCTGATCGGGCGAGAGGCGACGCCCGACGCCATCGCGGCCCTCGCCACCGCCGGCGCAATGCGCAGGATCAGCCGCCGATCGAAAGGGCTCGGAATCAGTGAGCCCGGACCAAACCCTTGCGCTTCACCGCTGTCGAAGCCTTGCGCGCCCGCATCCACCGGCGGGTCGCGTGCGAGCTGCGCGATCGCATCGACCGCGGCGTGCTTCATTTCCTCGTTGATCGCGGTGGCGCCGACGTCGAGTGCGCCGCGAAAGATAAACGGAAAGCACAGGACGTTGTTGACCTGATTGGGAAAGTCCGAGCGGCCGGTGCAGATCATGGCGTCGGGGCGCGCCTTTCGGGCTTCGTCCGGCATGATTTCCGGCGTCGGATTGGCCAGCGCCATCACCAATGGCTTGTCCGCCATCGCCTTGACCATCTCGGGCTTCAGCACGTTGGGAGCCGACAAGCCCAGAAAGATATCGGCGCCGCCGATCACCTCCCCCAGCACGCGCTTGTCGGTCTTCTGGGCATAGACGGACTTCCAGCGGTCCATCAGCGTCTTGCGGCCCTCGTGCACCACGCCATCGATATCGCAGACCCAGATATTCTTGCGCTGCGCGCCCATCGAGACCAGAAGATTGAGGCACGCGATCGCCGCGGCACCAGCGCCGGAGGCGACAATCTTGACGTCTTTGAGCTTCTTGCCGTTGAGCAGCAGCGCATTGGTGATCGCGGCGGCGACGATGATGGCGGTGCCATGCTGATCGTCATGGAATACCGGAATCTTCATGCGCTCCTTGAGCTGCGCCTCGATCTCGAAACACTCCGGACCCTTGATGTCCTCGAGATTGATGCCGCCGAATGTCGGCTCCAGCGCGGCCACGGTCTCGACCACGCGCTCGATCGTGTCGGCGGCGATTTCAATGTCGAACACGTCGATGCCGGCGAACTTCTTGAACAGGACCGCCTTGCCCTCCATGACCGGCTTCGAGGCGAGCGGGCCG
>JBGQCE010000225.1:0-6185 GCA_041495185.1 Bradyrhizobium sp. | reverse complement strand
GGGCCCGATCGCCGACCGCACCCGCGAACATCTCGGCCCGACCGATCTCGGCATCATGAATTTCCGAAAACTGGTGATGGAGTGCGCCCGCGCGCTGCAGCAGGGAGAGGTGCCTGCGTATCTTGAGCATCAGGACCGTTATGCCGTGCGTTCCGGCGCCTGCGTGACCAGCAAGGCCAAGGACCTGCCCGCGGTCATGGTGGAACGCTTCGGCGAACCGACCGGCTATGTCGGGCGGCCGCGGAACGCCGCGGCGGAGTAGCAATATTATTGCAGGTCGTCCCGGCCAAGCGAAGCGCGAGCCGGGACCCATAACCACCAGCGTTAATTGTTTATGGAAGGCGTCTACCCGATCGCCCAATCGATAGGCCACGGCGTATGGGTCCCGGCGTTCGCCGGGACGACTCCTACAGAGACATCCTTACAGCGGCGCCCTGCGATATTCCCGGTTGGCGAGGCTCGCTTCTTCCAGATCGAGATCGCGTTCGATCCGCCGCCTGATCTCGTCGGTGATCTTGCCGTCGCGCAGCAGGACGTGGATGAATTCCCGCTCCGCCGATATCAGCTCCCGCGTCAGGTCGGTCCCCGTCGCCGAGACGTCATGCGCATCGGGGTCGAGCGAGGCCGGCAACTGGTTGGCGCGGATCTCATGCCGCGCGCGCAACAGCTTGACCACCTCGTCGGATAATTCGCGATCGTCGGTCATGGCGTCGAGTGAGGCCAGCGCCGCGCCGAGCGCCTCGCGCCGCGCCGCGATTTCCGATTCATGCTCGGCCCGATGTTCGTCGCGGCCGGCTTGTGCGACGCCGAGCCACCGGACCACCGGCGGCAGCCCAAGTCCCAGTCCCACCAGCGTGATGAAAATGACGCCGAAAGAGACGAACAGGATCAGGTCGCGGTATGGAAAGCTCTCGCCGCCGGGAAGTGCGTATGGCAGCGCCAGCGCCGCGGCCAGCGATACCGTGCCGCGAACTCCGGTGAAGGCGAGCACGAATACCCACTGCCATGGCGGCGACGGGTCACGCGCGCGCACGCGCTTTAATAGCCGTGGGATGTAGGTTGCGGGATAGAGCCAGGCGAAACGCGCGACGACGATCATTACCGCGACCAGCGCGGTTGCGAACAGGATGTCCTCAAACGGAAACGCTTTCGATTTCTCGAACAGCGACCGCATCTGGAATCCCGTCAGCAGGAACAAGAGGCCCTCGATCAGATAGATCACGAGATCCCAGAAGAAGATGCCCTGCAGCCGGGTCGCGGAAGAGATCAACAGCGGCCCGTTCCAGCTCATATAGAGTCCGCAGGCGACGGTAGCGATCACACCGGAGCCGCCGAAATGCTCGGGCACCCAGTAGGCGATATAGGGTGTGATCAGCGACAGCGTGATCTCGATCTGGGGATCGCGTGCGCGATGGCGCGCCCGCAAGCTGAGCCAGCCCACCGCCGCACCGAACAGCACCTCGCCGGCGACGATGGCGACGAAGGTGCCCGCCGCCTTCGGCAGTGAAAACATGCCGGTCGAAATCGCCGCCACCGCGAAGCGGTAGAGGATCAGCGCGGTGGCGTCGTTCGCCAATCCTTCGCCCTCGAGCACGACCAGGATTCGGCGCGGCAGTCCGAGTTTGCGGGCGATCGCCAGTGGCGCCACCACGTCCGGCGGCGCGACAATGGCCCCTAGCAGGAATCCGATGCCCCACGGCAGTCCGATCAGATAATGCGTCGCAGCCGCCACCGCGAAGGCCGTGAAGATCACGCAGCCGACCGCCAGCAGGATGATAGGACGCAAATTGTATTTGAATTCGCGCCAGCTCATGGCGACGCTGGCTGAATAGATCAGCGGCGGCAGCACCATCAGCAGCACCAGCTCCGGCGGCAATTCCAGCGATGGGATTCCCGGCACGAAGGCGAGAGCGATGCCGGCCAGCAGCAACAGGATCGCCGGCGCGACGTTGATCCGCCGTGCCAAGAGTGCGGTGCCCGCCAGCACCGCCAGCAGAATCAGAAATATCTGGAATGTGGCTTCCACGATGTAGAATTCCTGTGCCGGGTCAATTTGCCCAGACCGGCGGCGCCGTCAATGCCGCGGAATCGTGGTGGTTATTCCCTCAAATCGTAGCGGTAGGATTTTGAGACGATTTGCCAGCCGTCGTTAAGTTTCATCGCCACCAGATAGTCGGTGAAGTAGCGCGGCGGCAATTGGCATCGCACCTTGATGAAGGCGGTGGATTCGTCGGAACGGTCGATGGTCACGATGAAATCCTCGCGCGGCTTGCCCTCGGTCTTGGCCGATGGCCGCTTCCTGACGCGATCCAGCCAGTCGGGCACGGTGAGGACTTGCAACTCGCCCTTTTCCAGCCAGCGCAGGTCGGCGGAGGGGTGGAAGATCGCGCCTAACTTGTCGGCATTGCCTTCGTACAGGCCGTCGAAATAGTTTTTGACGACGGCGTCGACTGTGGAACGGTCGTGGTTCACGGTTGGTGCTCCCTTGTATTTTTTATTTCGTCATTCCGGGATGCGCGTAGCGCAGACCTCAGATGTGCAATTGCACATCGGGGAATCTCGCGCCAATAACTTCTGGATTCCGGGTTCGCGTCTTCGACGCGCCCCGGAAGGACGATTTGGGTCACATCAAAAACACACCCTTGCCGTCGACTTGCTTGTCGAACAGTTTGTACGCCTCGTCGGCCTGATCGATGGTCCAGCGGTGGGTGAAGAGTTTGTCGACGTCGATGCCGCGCTCGACCGAGAACCGCGCGCAGTCCGCCTGAATGATGTTGGAAAATGTCCACGACGCCATCAGCGTCAATTGCCGGCGCAGCAGATGCGGGCTGACATCGATATGGACGTCGCCGCCTTCGCCGACAAAGCACATCGTGCCCCACACCTTGGTAGAGCGGATCGCGTTCAATCGCGCATCCGGATTGCTCGAGGTGTCCAGCGTCAGATCTGCGTAACGCCCGTGGGTGAGCTCTTTTATGGCAGCCACCGGATCGTTCGAGCCGGGGTTGACCACCTCATCGGCGCCGAACGCCTTGGCGCGGTCCAGCCGCTGCTGGCTGATGTCGAGCGCGATCACCTTCGCGCCCATCGCCTTGGCGTATTGCGTGGCCGCTAATCCCACCGGGCCCTGGCCGAAAATTGCGATGGTGTCGTTGCCCGAAAGATTCATGCGGCGCAGCGCGCTATAGGCGGTGCCCGAACCGCAGGCGATCGCAGCTCCAGCCGAGAACGACAATTCGTCCGGAAGCGGCACCAGCGTGTTGGCGGGCACCTTCAAATACTGCGCGTGGCCGCCATGGGCATTGTTGCCGTAAACCTTGACCGGCACCTCCTGGCAAAGCTGCTGCCATCCGGAGCGGCAATGGTTGCACTGGGTGCAGCCCTGATAATGATGCACCATCACGCGCTCGCCGATGCGCGCCTCCCTCGCGTCGACGGAGGAGCCGACCGCGGCCACGACGCCACAGGGTTCGTGTCCCGCAATGACGGGGCCCTCCCGCATCGGGATGCCCGTTGGCTGCGCCTGGCCTTTCGGGCGGCGGTACTGATGCAGGTCGCTGCCGCACATGCCGGAGGCCTTCATCTCGATAACCACGTCATGGGCATCGGGAGTGGGGTCGGCAAACTGCATCAATTCCAGTCCGCGTTCGCCCGTGAATACAACGCCGCGCATCGCTTCCTCCGTTTGTTCTTGCTTGTCGGTGCGATCTTGAACGCAAAAAGCGTGATTGGCAAAGATGCGTGTCGGGCGGGTTAGCCGAAAGCGTAATCCGCCGTTTTGGGACTAATACCAGCGAATCACGCTTCGCTAACCCTGTTCTGCGTGCGTGTTGAGTAATGGCGCCTAGTTGGCAGCGATCGCTGCTGCAATGACACATATGTCAATCAACATTTTACGCTCCCGCCGTTCGTCCTGTTCCGTCGCGAGGATGTCTCACATTGAGCTGACGCATTTCAGTATCGGTTAGGTTTTCTAATTTAAGGTTGTCGTGTTGCTACAATACAATTGACGGAGAGATGACGCTGAACAGCATTGTCAAAAGGCTTTTCTCGACGGAGCTACCGCCATCGAATACGGACTTGTCGCAGCTGGCACTGCGTTCGCGATCATCGCCGTCAATAGTCTTGGAACCGGCCTTGATGGCAGTTCACTTCCATCAATAACTCCCTGAAATAGCCCGGATACTGGACATTCAACCTGGCGTTCTCAAGAAGAGGGCCGCTTGCCAACGCAAGCGGCCTGCTTTTTTTGAGGGTCAACAGGGGCTATGCGGGTAGTCCGCCCTACCGCAAAAACGTGATTGGCAAGGTGCGAACCGACGGCGAGCTGGCGTGACTAAGGATCAGGAGTTCCGCTGCCTGCCGCGCCTCGGCCATGATGCGCTCCGCCGCTTCGTGATCTGGCTCACAGGACCCGGCGCAGGCTTCTGGTAGTGAGGCTCTGGTGCTACAAAGGCCATGGATTGTGGAAGCGTCATGATGAATTCGCCTGGACCCTCAAAATTGCGCCGATTTTTCCTCGCCGCCGCGCTGCTGCTGGTGTGCCAGCCGGCTTTTGCCGGGAAGCGCGTGGCGCTGGTGCTCGGCAATTCCGCCTATCAAAACGTGGCGCCGCTTCCGAACCCGGTCAATGACGGCGCGGTGATCGCGGCAACGCTTAAGGAAGCCGGCTTCGATGTGGTCGATTCGCGCCACGACCTCCCTGCGCTTGAGACGCGGCGGGCGCTGCGCGACTTTGCCGACCGCGCGCGCGACGCCGACATCGCCGTGGTCTATTACGCCGGCCACGGCATGGAGGTGGACGGCACGAACTACCTGATTCCTGTGGATGCGAAGCTGGAACGCGACACCGACGTCTACGACGAGGCGTTTTCGCTGGACCGCATATTGCTGGCGGTCGAACCCGCAAAGCAGCTTCGGCTGGTGATACTCGATGCCTGCCGGGACAATCCGTTTGCCAAAAACATGAAAAAGACCTTGGTTTCGCGTTCGATCGGACGGGGCCTCGCCAAGATCGAGCCGACCAGCCCGAATACGCTGATCGCCTATTCCGCCAAGGCCGGTTCCACCGCGCTGGACGGCGATGCCAAGAACAGCCCCTTCACGATAGCGCTGGCGAAGCACCTGACGACGCCGGGACTGGATGTGCGCAGGGCGTTCGGTTTTGTCCGCGACGACGTGCTGAAGACCACCGGCAACCGGCAGGAGCCGTTCGTCTATGGCTCGCTTGGCGGCGACGACGTGCCGTTGGTGGCAGCGAGGTCCGCGCCATCGTCGGCCGCGCCCAATCCGCAAACCGAGGCGCGCCGGGACTACGAGCTGGCGCTGCAGATCGGCAACAAGGACGCGTTGAACGCCTTCCTTGCGCAATACCCGGACGGCTACTACGCCAACCTCGCCAGGATTCAGCTCACCAAGATCGCGGCCGAGGAAGCCCGGGTTGCGGCGACCGAAAAGGCGCGGCTGGCCGAGCAGGAGCGGGCGCGGCTCGCTGCGGATGGCACACAAAAGGCGCAGCAGGCGAAGGCGGAAGCCGATGCCAAGGCCGCGGAGCAGGCCCGTATTGCCGCCGAAAAAGCCAAGCAGGTCGCGCAGGATCAAGCCGCCGAGGCCGAACGGAAACGTGTCTCAATTGAAACGGCCGCAGTCGCCGCGCCGGCGGCCGAGAAGGCCCAGGCTGACAGGGGTGGGACAAACCTGAGCCCCGGGCCGACGCAGGCCGAGATCGCCAAGTCAGTACAGACCGAGTTGCGCCGCGTCGGCTGTCTCACCGCCGCCGCCGACGGCGAATGGAACGCCGCGTCGCAGCGTTCGCTGACGCTGTTCAACCGGTACGCCGGGACGAAATTCGACGTCAAACTTGCAAGTATCGATATGTTCGATGCAATCAAGCTCAAGCAAGCGCGGGTCTGTCCGCTGATCTGCGAGCACGGCTTCAAGGTCGACGGCGATCGTTGCAGCAGAATCGTCTGTGCGGAAGGTACGTTCCTCAATAACGACAATGAATGCGAGAAGCGGCCCGCGAACGGCCGAGGCCCGAAGCTAGCCCGGCCAAACCACAAGCGTCCGGCCAAGTCGTTTGCGGCACGGGCGGCTGCCGCCCGGTCGCTCGCGGATGTCATCTCGAGTACAAAACCTTTGCGCAAGGCGGCCCCTACGAAGGACAGGGCGGTAACGTCGAGGTG
>JBGQCE010000224.1:0-6188 GCA_041495185.1 Bradyrhizobium sp. | reverse complement strand
TTCCAGGATCGCGAGGATGCCGTCGGCGCCGAGCTTCTGATAGGCCTTCGCCTGCGCGACCGCATCCGATGTCGAGGTCGAGGCAACGCCGGCGACCACGGGCAGGCGGCCTTTTGCAGCTTCAATCGTCGTCTGCACCACCGCCGCGCGCTGCGCGTTGTTGAGATAAGCGAACTCGCCGGTCGAACCAAGCGGCGTCAGCCCGTGCACGCCGGATTTGATGAGATCGTCGCAGAGCCGGCCAAGCACCTCGGTGTGGATGTGCCCCGAAGCATCGACCGGTGAGACCAGATAGGGAAAGACGCCGTGGAAATCAGGCATGGTTCGGATCAGTTCTCAATACGTTCGGCGTGCGTAGCGTCGCGTCGGCGCGATCCCTCTATAGTTCAGTGGCCGTTGATGAGAAAGCCCCTCAGCCGGCATGACCCGTCCGCCCGATCAAGCGAACAGCGGATTCGGGGCACTAATGGCCGGTGGATTGTCGGTTCATTTTCTCCAAAAGCTCGCGCATCGCATCGAACTGCGCGCCGAAGCCTTTCCAATCGCCGGACTTCAATCGCTCCACTGCTTGATTGTAGCGATCAAGCGCCTCCCGTGCCTGATTTGCCGCCGGGTTTGTGAAGGGCATCTCCTCTGTCGTGCTTGAGACTGCCGGCGTAGCACCGGGTTCTATGAACAGCGCCGACAAGGCCTCGGCGAGCGTCTCCTTCATCACCACATGTTCACCATAAGCTGCTATCACACGTTTCAGCTCCGGCAGGTGTCCTTGCTGCGCTCGCAAATAGAGCGGCGATACGTAAAGAACCGAGTTCTCGATCGGGATCACAAGCAGGTTCGCACCGCGGATCACCCGCGAGCCCATCTGATTCCACAGCGTGAGTTGTTGCGAGATCTCCGTATTCTGATTGATTCGCGCCTCGATCTGAAATGGCCCGTAGACGAGCTTATCCTTGGGGAACTCGTAGACTATCAGTTTGCCGTAGTCGGGCGCGTCGGAGCGCGCAGCGAGCCACGCTATCATGTTGTCGCGGCGGCTCGGTACCATGGGAAGCATGAGGAAGAACTCGGCATGCGGCTCGCCGGGCAGCCGCATGATGATATAATAGGGGGTCATCATTGAGGTGCCGTCGCCGCCCGGCTGTCGCGGGAACTGCCAGAGATCTTCGCGATTATAGAAAACGTCGGCTGCCTCCATGTGGTAGGTTTGATACAGCCGCGCCTGAATCAGGAACATATCCTCCGGATAGCGAATGTGCTTCTGCAAGTCTGGAGGCATGTCCGTGAACGGCTTGAACAAGCTCGGAAAGATGCGCTGGTAGGTCGCGGCAATCGGATCGCCGGGGTCGATCAGATAGAGGTCGACGGTCCCGTTATAAGCATCGACGATAACCTTCACCGAATTGCGAATGTAGTTGAGATCGAGATCTTGCACAGGCTGCGCTGAGGGGAAATAGGAACTCGTCGTGTAGGCGTCCTGCATCCAGAACATCCGCCCATTGCTGATGACCAGATAGGGATCATGATCGAGCCTGAGGAAGGGAGCGATCGTGCGAACCCGTTCCTGGATGTTGCGCCGGATCATGATTCGGCTGTCGATCGTGATGTAGTTTGAGAGAACCAGGTTCGGGTCGTTGAAGTAGTAAGCGAACAGCATTCTCCAGCCCATTGCTCCGATCGAAACGCCGCCGGCGCCGTCATAGACCGCATAGACGTTGTCTTTCCCCTTCGGATAATCGAACTCGGGTGTGCTCCCCTTGACGATGACGTAGTCGTCGCGCTCTTCGCCGTAATAGATGCGAGGTTCGTCGATTTTGGGACCTCCGTCTGCAACAGGAGGAATATCCCGCAAATAGAAGAACGGCAGTCCTTCAGTGCTCTTGCGGGTGACCGGGCTCATCACCGCGCCATTGCCGTGAGTAAACAGTAGGTGGCGGTTAACCCATGTCTGGGCGTTCGGCGGCAACAAGGAAGGTCGCAGTTCGCGAGCCGAGAGCATCACGCTTTGGTAGGAACCATCGAGCCAGTAGCGATCAACGTCAAGATCATGGAACTTGTAATAGGTGCGGATCTCTTGCAGCTGTGCGTAGGTATCCGACAAGGGCAACCAATCCCACAGCCTGATATTTTCGATTGTCGCCTTGTTGGCCTCCAGCGTCTTGAGGGTAAGCTTCTGTTCGGCAGCAAACGGCTTGGCTGCGATCTGATCGAGATTGTATGCCTGCCGGGTGAGCGCGATGTTGCGTTCGATGTAGGGCTTCTCCAGTTGCAACTCGCTTGGCTTGACGAAGAATTGCCGAAATAACCCGGGGACCACGGCGGACAGCACGAAGGAGCCGATACCGACGAGCGCGACCGCGACGGCAGGAAGCCGGTAGGTGCGCACCCAGAGATTTGCCCACGCGACGAACGCCGCGATGATCGAAAGCCCGATCATAAGCCACAGGCCCGGTAGCCCCACATGTATATCGGTGTAGCTTGCGCCGACGACGACGCCGTTGTCGCCATAGAGCAGCAAATAGCGGTCGAGACCATAGGACCAGGCCTTCACCGCGAAGAGAAGACCGACCAGCGTTGAGCCGTGAGCAATCACTGTCGGCGACATCGATCGGTGGTGAACGTCGTATTCGATGTCGCCGTGCACCCAGTAGATCGTTCCGGCGAATAGCGCGCTCAGAACGAGGGTGAGCAGCATCCAGTTCTTGATGAGGATATAGGCGGGCAGCGAAAAGATATAGAAGCCGATGTCCTTGTTGTAGAGCGGCTCGTCCGCGCCATATGGCACGTGATAGATAAACCGCAGGAAGACGCTCCAGTTGCCGACCTCTCCCGCCGCTACCAGCAGAGCGAGCAAACCCGCACCGCCTGCGATAACCTTGGGCCACGGCAGTCGATCGCGCATGAGCGTGAACAGGTCGGGCGGCGACGTACTGCCCGTCGCGTTCCACGCGGAGGCGGCGACCGCTCGTGTCGGCTGCTGCCGGGCAAAACGCACCGCAAGCAATCCGTTCAGCCAAAGTATGACGGCCGTTGCCGTCAAGACGGTGAAAAACACCAAGGCTTTGGCGCCGATGCTGGTCAAAAACACCGGTAGATAACCGATCGAGGAAAACCACAGCCAATCGACCAGGAAGTCGCTCGCGAGCCCGAGCAGGATCAGGCAAATCCCGCCGACGAAGGCCGCAATGATGAGCCCGACCACGGCGCTTCGCCCTGGTGCCTTCGGCCCGGGTCCGGTGATCCCGATCGTCATGGTTTGATAATAGCGGAAATGAAGGACGCCTGCCGCTTGATTCGTGATCGGGATGGCGCGTCAAGGCAGTGGGAGCCTGAAGCTCCGTCGCCGGGACGGCGGAACGAGTGAGGCTGTTTCGACCTTTTTGGGTCAGGGCCGGACCGCCCGATGGCTTCCTCGCCAAGTCGGCTCGATCCGCAAAGGGGAAGCAATCGGACAAGAGCGCGGCTCTTCCCCCCATAGCGCCGACGGATGGTGCATGCGCACGCTGGAACGATAGCGCTTATGCCAACGTATGCACGATCACCGGCCCGGCGACCGCCGTGGCTGGCCCGATGAGCAAAGGCGCGAGGTTCTGTTCGATCCACGCGAGCCCGCGTCTGTTCGACTCCTCCGCTCCCGCGTGGTTGTTGAAGATGCTGATCGCCGTCACCGTGTCGTCCGGCGCATAGACCACATAATAGGCCATGAAGCCTTCGACATCACTGATGATCGGGATGGCACCCTCCTTGATCCTGCGTGCCAGCTCTTCTGCCATGCCAGACTTTGCTTTGCCCTGACGAATGGCGGCATACATGGGCTCCTCCTTCACGGTGCGCGTACACCGTGTTGTTGCGGCCCCTCCATAGTTTACCTGATGGCGACGAGAAAGCCAGCGGCCGCCTCGACCAGACCGGTCGAGGCGCTTGCACCGGAGCTAGATCAGGAATTTGCGGTCGAGCCCCATCTGCTCGGCGAACGGCGCTTCCCTGGCCAGGGCATGCTTGAAGCAATCAAGCCCGACAATGCCTTCGGCATACCTCGCCAGCTTCGGATATTTCGCGCGATCGATGTCGAAGCCGAGATACTGATAATTGATCAGATTCGATGCGATGCCGATGTCGGCGAGGCTGAGCGCGGACCCAACCAGAAAATTTCCCTCGATCCGGGATTCGAGATACTGGAAAATCTTCGGCTGGACAGTTTCCAGAATGTTGTCGATTACCGACTGATTGGTGGTGCCCTTAAGGATCACCGGGTTGATGATCTTCTGGAAAAACAGCCCATGGATGAGGCTGCGGAAAACCCAGCCGGAATAGCCGTCGAAGAACAGCGCGCGGCCGTAATCCCTGGTATCAGCGGGCAGAATCACTGGCATGGGCTGTTTGCGCTCCATGTAGAGGCAGATGGCGGTCGATTCCGCGACTGAAAAATCGCCGTCCTGCATCGCCGGTATCAGGCCGGTCGGACTGAACGAAATCCAGTTCGGCGGCGGATTGAACGGAATCACCGGCTCGACCTTGTGGTCGATGCCCTTGGCGATCGCCGTGACAATCGTCTTGCGCACGTGAACGGAAATCGGAACGCCGTGTATCGTAATCATGCTTGCTCCTCGTGTTATCGCCGCCAGAATTGGCACAGCGAATGACGTTGCCCGGACGCACCTGCGTTCGGGTTGGTTCGACGACCGGAAATGACGACGGGTTAGGCGGCCGCGCGGACCGGAAACTGGATTTCCACCAGCGCACCTTCGAAACCGGGCGGCCCGGTAATCGGTTCGAGAAATACTTCGCGGCAGGGGCCGAAGACCTCAAAGCCGTTGGCCTCTATCCACATCCCGATCGCCCCGAACGAGCTATGGCTGGCGGCGTTGGTGCCGGGCCGGACAATGGTCGCCATCGTGTCCACGGCGGGAAGCTCGCCGGCGCGCAGCATGAGATCGCCGCTAATCCGGATGTTCGCGTTCGATGCCCGCATCAGCGAGAAGCCGATTTCGAGATCGAGCTTCTCGTCGTCATGATCGTTGCGTGCCACCACGATCAGCTTGTCGCGCAGCGCAGGGCGGATTTGCCGGCTGCCATCCTCGGCGACGGTACGGACCATACGCACCGCTTCATCCATGTTTTCGCAGGAACAGCGCAGCGACAAAAAAGGCGTCGCAGCGACCGACTTGACGACGACGTCGTAGTCGCCGATCCCGCCCCGGCGGTCGATCTGCGCAATGCGGGATTCGATGTGGCGCAGCCGGGTTTCTTCCTCCCGCAGCGACTGCTCCAGCTGTGCCCGCTTCATGGTGAGCATCGCGCGCAACTCTGCCGGCGAGATCTCGTTCTTCAATAGCGGCCCGATCTGCTCCAGCGAAAGACCGAGCTCCTTCAGCGCCAGAATACTGTTCAGCCGCGGTAATTGCCGGATGCTGTAATAACGATAGCCGGTCTGCGGATCGATGCGCGCCGGCCGCAGCAGGCCGAGTTGGTCGTAGAACCGCAATTGCCGTCCCGAGACCTGGGCGATCTGGGCAAATTCGCCGATACGAAACATTTTGCGATCTCCGGATCAGGTTGCGGTTTGGAAGAAGCGCCGTGCCAGCTGGCGCGGTCGCGCTCTTGTTCGAGGAACCCGTTATGCCGGTTTGACGCTGCGTCAAAGTCAAGCGGGTTTTGCGACCCGGACCGATGCGCGCAGCTTGCGGCATCGCCAACAAATTCTGTGGCACAAATGTGTCGCCCCGACTGTGCCTTGCTTGCGCCACAACCCGCGCCCGATTGTGGCTTCGCGCGGTCCTACCTCATGACCCCAGACCCCCGATCAGCGGGCGTGCCTGAAGTTCGAATACGAGCGAAAAAAGCAATCAAAATGCGGTCCGCAAGCGTTTGCGCCTGCTGCGATCCGCAACAGGATGCGAAGCCGAGCCCGCTCGATAACAGCGGTTCAGCGAAACGCCGATTGCGTCATGCAGCAGGGGTTCGGCGCATATGAAAAGTCATTTTTCTGCCGTACTGGATCAACATTATCCACAGGCAGTGACGTTCAGTTTGTACGCGTGCTCCAGAGTGCGACGATGACGACGCTTTACGATTTGCTCGGGGCTCTTCCACACGATGACGCTCAAGGTCTCCGGACCGCATTCCGCAGAGCCGTCAAAGGCGCGCACCCCGACATCAGACCTGACGATCCGGATGCTGCGCTGAAATTC
>JBGQCE010000223.1:0-6207 GCA_041495185.1 Bradyrhizobium sp. | reverse complement strand
GGGCTCGACCTGCCGCTGAAACCGTTTTTCGGGGTGATGGGCGTGGCGCCGCCGCCGGCCTGGGGCCGCATCACCTCGCTGATCCCGCGCGCCATGGGCGGCAATCTCGACAACAAGGAACTGGTACCGGGCGCCAAACTCTATCTGCCGGTATTCGTGCCGGGCGCGCTGTTTTCCTGCGGCGACGGCCACGGCGTCCAGGGCGATGGCGAGGTTTGCGTCACCGCGATCGAGACCGCGCTGCAGGGACGTTTTCGCCTGACCCTGCGAAAAGATCTGAGGCTCGACTATCCCCGCGCCGAGACGCCGACTCATTACATGACCATGGCGATGGACCCTGACCTCGATCAGTGCGTGGTGCGGGCGCTGCGCGACATGATCGTGCTGCTCGGCGAAAGGCGAAACCTGTCGCGCGAGGATGCCTATACGCTCTGCAGCCTGGCCGCGGATTTGCGGGTGACGCAGACCGTGAACGGCTCCAAAGGCATCCATTGCATGATCGCAAAGTCGGTCGTGCATGGGTGACGTTGCATTTCGCGCTTCCGTCATACCCCGCGCAGGCGGGGTATCCAGTACGCCGCGGCGGCTCGGTTCGACCACTGGCACCTCGGAATACTGGATCACCCGCTTTCGCGGGTGATGACACCCAATCTCAAATACGCCTCCACCATCTCGCGGCGCGATGCGCCCGAGTTGTGCACAAAACCCTTCGGCCCGGAGAGGGCGTGGGGAACGCCGGGTGTCCAATGCACCCGCAGCCTCGCGTGCAAAATAGAAGTGAGCACACGAGCGTAGTCACCGCAGATCCACCGGTCTCACCCGGCGTTCCCGCACGCAATGGTTTTAACGGTTTCCTTCGTGCTCTCCCCGGTGACCGGGCTTGTTTGCCACCGTCGTCGGTTGTCTTCGCCAACTTGACGCCAGCGTCGGGGCGCCAGGACCACACGACTTCGCCGTCCGCATCAAGCGCCGTTCGTCCGCAGCGCCATCAGCGTCCACCGCATCCCGCGCCCTACGTCCGTGACGATCGCGAAACGCCCCTCTGTGTGGGACGGGATGGCCAGCGATATAGATTTGATTTGGGGTAAGCACGAAGCGGAATATTTTTGCAAACGGGACTGGACTGGGCAAATCACATTGATCCGTTTCAGGAAATTCCTGCTTGCGCGCACGCGGCGCAGCCCGGATCGAGCCAGCGAGCGGGTCGCGCCAACGGGCCGCGCGAATGCGCGCCCGATAACAGGCTCCGCATCGACCCGGAATGACGCCACCCGTCACCCCAGCCGCCAGCCGACCTCGGCGGCAAAGCTCTGATAAAACTCGGGCGTGTAGGCCTGCTCCGGCGTTTGCCGCACCCGCTCGTCAAGCTTATGGGCGTCGTCGCCGACCAGAATGCGCCAGCGCTCGGCCTTGACGCCATCGAGAATGATCTTTGCCGCGGCGGCGGCCGTCGTCGGCGCCTCGTCGCGGAAACTGCGCGCACGATCGAGCGCAATCTTCTGGATATCTTCATCCGACATCGGCCCGGTATCGATACCCATGCCCTTCAGACGCTGGCGCGCTGCCAGAATTTCATTCGCGCTCAGACGATCGGATTCGGTGCCACTCTGGATCTTGCGGGAATTGGAAACGATCGAGGTGCCGATATGGCCGGGCATCACGACCGAGCACTTGATGTGCGGCGCATTCAGCCTGAGATCGTTTATCAGCGCTTCGGTGAATCCCTTAACCGCGAATTTGGCGGCGCTATAGGCGGTGTGCGACACGCCCATTCCGACCGAGGCCCAGAACCCGTTGACGCTACTGGTATTGACGATGTGCCCCTCACTGGCCTTCATCAGCAACGGAAGGAAGGTGCGGATGCCGAGATAGACGCCGCCCCAGCAGATATTGAAGGTTCTTTCCCACTGCTCCCTGGTGTTGGTGAACAGGCTGCCGCCGCCGCCAATGCCGGCGTTGTTGAACAACAGATGGATCTTGTCGGTCGCCTGCTGCTCGATGATTTCGTCGCGGAAGCGCTTGAGCTGGTCCTCGATGGAGACGTCGGCGATGTGGGTGGTGATGCGCAGGCCCTGCGGCAGCTTCTCCACCTCGCAAAGCCCTTTGGTTTCCGCCATCGCTTCCGCCGAGATATCGCACATCGCGACATTGCAGCCTTCGGCGACCAGCCGGCGCGCGAGCTCGCGGCCCATGCCCGTGCCGCCTCCGGTGATGACAGCGATCTTTCCGGCAAAATCCTTCATGGGGGACCGATGACCTTTCCTCTACAGGTTTCTTGAAGCGCGCTCATGAGCCGAGCAAGCGACCCGCGGGAAGTGTAGCATCTGGGCCCTGCCGGTAAAGCGCAGGGGTTGAATGCATCAACCGCGATGCGACATCAGCAAAAACTGCGTCATTTGCGCGGCGATTTATTCCGCCGCCTCGGAGCGCCTGTCGATCAACGCACCCAAACCCTCCAATGCCGTCCGGATCGCGGCCTGTTGTACCGGCGAGGCCTCGGGCATCGGCGCGCGCGAGAAGGTTTTCGGCAGCCCCTGCAGCGACTGGGAATAGCGTGTACAGGCGGGCAAATTGTCCGAAACGATCGCGTTCCAGAGGGTTAGCAGCTTCTTGTGCAACTCCAGTGCGTGGGCATGGTTTCCTGCCTTGACCGCGTCCCATAGCTTCACCGACGCATGCGGGGCCGCGCTGAGGATCGCCGCGATCGATCCATGCGCCCCGAGGGTATAGGAGGAATACATCAGCGCATCGACCGCGCTGTAGATCAACTTGTCCGGCGCCATCATCATGAGATCGGCAAAGAGCTTGAGATCGCCGGCGCTCTGCTTGACGCCGATGACGAGCGGGACCTCATTCATGATACGGGTGAGCAACGCGGGCGAGAGATAGGACCAGGGGACAACATTGTAGATGATGATCGGCATACCGGTTTCGTCTGCCATACGGCGGAAGTGATCGACCATCGCCTGCTCGTCCGGCTTGAACAAATAGTGCACCGGGGTCACCTGAAGTGCTGCAACTTTCATATCGCGCACGAGCTTTCCGCGCCGGATCGCGTCGCGGGTCGAGTCGACGATGATGCCAGCTATAACCGGCGCGCGGCCTTTGGCCGCCTCGACCGTCGCCGCCATCAGATCGCGATACTCTTCGTGATCGAGCGTATGTCCTTCGCCCGTGGAACCGCCGGCCGCCATGCCATGGCTACCTGCGCCAATCAGGAAGTCGACCTGGGGGGCGACCAGTTTGAGATCAATCTCGCCGTCCTTGTTGAACGGCGTCGTCATCGGCGGTATCACGCCCGTTGGACGCACTTTCATAGTCAGCCCTCCCGATGAGTTTCCATCCCGCAATCCGGGATTCGATCCCTGTCCCGGTGATTTTCTTGACCGGTTGGACAAAGACTACTGAATGTCGAAGCTGCGATCCAGTAGGGGCATCAGCGCCAATTAAAGCAGATGTCTTGCCATCTCCCGGAACATAAGCCGGTTGCCAGCCGCCGAGAAATGATCGTCTCCGAGAATGAAGAGATGTTGTACCAGTCCTTGTCGGCTTCAGTCGCAGCGAAGAAGACCGGAAAAAGATTTATGAATGCCTTGCAGCGGTCCTGGCAGAAAGCATAAAAGCTCCCGGGACGGAAGAATGCGGGCGATCTCCAATGCCGCATATCCTGTATAGGTGAAACGCGGAAATGGCCGAGAGTAAGCCCGGATTGCAGATGAAACAGGCTACTCACGAAGTCTTTTCCCGTGAGGAAACAATCGTGGCCGGATCCGACCGTTCGTTCGGGGTCGTGATGGCTGCTGCGCTGGCTGCCGTGACCTTGCTCAATGTCTGGCATTCCGGCCGGCTGTGGCCATGGACAGGCGGACTGGCCGCGTTGCTCCTGATGGCGGGATTGCTTCGGCCTTCGGTTCTCAATCCGCTAAATCGCGCATGGCTGAAGTTCGGACTGCTGCTTCATGCGGTGGTAAACCCTGTTGTGATGGCGTTGTTGTTCTATGGCACGGTTTTGCCGACCGGTCTGGTGATGCGCATGCTGGGCAAGGACCTGTTGCGGCTCAAGCGGCAGCCGGACGCGGACAGCTACTGGATCGTGCGACAGCCTCCCGGACCATCGCCCGAGACGATGAAAGATCAATTCTAGAGCATGATCCGGAAAAGTGGAAACCGGTTTTCCGATAAGATCATGCTCACGATTTAAAGGACAAGACGACAGATGGATTTTCTGGCTGAGCTTTGGCGGTTTATGCGCGTCCGGAAGAAATTCTGGCTGTTGCCCATACTGATCATGATGGTGGTGTTCGGCGGGCTCGTCGTGCTCACCCAAGGCTCCGTGATCGCGCCGTTCATCTACACGCTTTTCTAGACGGCGCGATGCGGATCCTCGGTATTTCTGCATTCTATCACGACAGCGCGGCGGCGCTGATCGAGGACGGCCGGATCGTCGCCGCGGCGCAGGAGGAGCGGTTTACCCGCCGCAAGCATGACGCCGCGTTTCCGCATAACGCCATCGCGTATTGTCTCGCAGAAGCAGGTGTCGCGGCCGACGAGCTTGATCATGTCGTGTTCTACGACAAGCCGTTTCTCAAATTCGAGCGGCTGCTGGAAACCTACATCGCACTGGCGCCGCGCGGGTTTCGTTCCTTCAAGATGTCGATCCCGCTCTGGCTGCGCGAGAAGCTGTTTCAGAAGAATTTGCTAAGCGATGAGCTCGGTAAATTCCCCGGGGATTTCGACAAGAGCCGGCTGTTGTTTTGCGAGCATCATTTGAGCCACGCCGCATCGGCCTTTTATCCCTCGCCGTTCGAGAGCGCGGCCGTGCTTACGATGGACGGCGTCGGTGAATGGGCGACCACCTCCGCCGCCATGGGAGAAGGCAATCGCCTCGAAATTTTCCAGGAAATCCATTTTCCGCATTCGCTCGGCCTGCTCTATTCGGCGGCGACCTATTACACCGGCTTCAAGGTCAACTCCGGCGAATACAAGGTGATGGGGCTGGCGCCCTACGGCGAGCCGAAATACGCCAAGCTCATCCTCGATAACCTGATCGATCTGAAGCCTGACGGCTCGTTCCGGCTCGACATGTCGTATTTTGACTATTGCACCGGTTTCACCATGACCAACGATCGCTTTGCCGAACTGTTTGGCGAGCCGGTGCGAAGCCCGGATCAATTGCTGACGCCGTTTCACATGGATGTTGCGGCCTCGATCCAGTCGGTACTGGATGAGGCCGTGCTGCGGTTGACGCGCAGCCTCGCCAAACAAACCGGTTCGCGAAACCTTTGTCTTGCAGGCGGCGTGGCGCTCAATTGCGTCGCCAATGGCAAGGTTTTGCGGGACGGCCACTTCGACAACATCTGGATTCAGCCGGCCGCGGGCGATGCCGGCGGCGCCGTGGGAGCAGCCCTTGCGGCCTGCCATATCTTCAAAGGCCAACCGCGAAAGACCAATGGCGCGGATGCAATGTCCGGCGCGTTCCTGGGTCCAAGCTTCCCGCAAGCCGAGATCGAACGCAGACTGACGGCGGCGGGGGCAAAATTCGCCGTGCTCGGCGAGGCCGAAATGATCGAGACGACGGCGCAGGCCCTTGCCGGGCAAAAGGCCGTTGGCTGGTTTCAGGGTCGCATGGAATTCGGCCCGCGCTCGCTCGGCGCGCGCTCCATCCTGGGCGATCCACGCTCGCCCGGGATGCAGAAGAATCTCAATCTGAAGGTTAAATATCGCGAGAGCTTTCGCCCCTTCGCGCCAGCGGTACTGCGCGAAGACGTCTCGGAGTGGTTCGATCTTGCCTCCGACAGCCCGTACATGCTGGTTGTCGCCGATGTCAGGGAAGACAAGCGTCGCCGCATGACGACGGATGAACAGGCGTTGTTCGGAATCGACAAGCTCAATGTTTCGCGCTCGGAAATTCCGGCTGTGACGCATGTCGATTATTCGGCCCGTATCCAGACCGTACATACCGAAACCAATCCGCTGTTTCACAGATTGCTCGGCCGATTTAAGGCGCTCACCGGCTGCCCGATCCTCGTCAACACCAGCTTCAACGTTCGCGGCGAGCCGATCGTGTGCACGCCCGAAGATGCCTTTCGTTGCTTCATGGGCAACGAGCTTGACGTGCTCGTTATCGGCAATTGCGTGCTGCAGAAGGCCGAACAGGATCCCGCGCTCAAAAGCGATTACAGCCTGTCACTTGAAGCGGATTGATTT
>JBGQCE010000222.1:0-6219 GCA_041495185.1 Bradyrhizobium sp. | reverse complement strand
GTCGAGCAATACCCGGCCTTCGTTCATGACCGTGATCTGATCGGCGAGCTGAAACACCCGGTCGATGTCGTGTTCGACCAGCAGCACCGGCAGATCGGCCGAGATGCGCTTGATGATAGCGCCGATGCGCTCGCGTTCGGCCGCGGCAAGCCCGGCGAGCGGCTCGTCCAGCAACAGCACGCGCGGCGCGGTGGCGAGCGCTACCCCCATGTCGAGCAGCCGCTGGCCGCCATAGGACAGCATGCCGGCTTCGGCCTTTTCGATGCCGGCTAGGCCGAGATAGCGGATGGTGGCATCGGTCTCGGTATTGATCGCATCGATCGACAAGGCGCTGGTAAGGGGATCGAAGCGGCGGGGATGCCGCGCCTGCACGGCAAGCCGAATGTTTTCCCCGACGCTCAGCGCCGGAAACAGATTGGTGATCTGGAACGAGCGGCCGATGCCGGCCTGCGCAATTTCCTCCGGCGCATGTCCGGCGATCGGCCGACCCATCAGCGATACCGCACCCTCGTCCGGCGGAAACATGCCGGACAGGAGGTTGAACGCCGTGGTCTTGCCGGCGCCGTTGGGCCCGATCAGCGCGTGCAGCGTGCGGTCGGCGACCGAAATGTCGATGCCCTGCACCGCCCGGATGCCGCCGAAACTCTTGACGATGTGGCGGGCGGAAAGCACCGCGCCGTCGACGTGAGACTTGGGGCGCAGAAATTCAGGCAGCGGCAGCACTTCGATCCGGCGCGCCGACATCGCGGCATCTTCTGTTGTCTTCTTGCGGAACGGCGCGATCAGCTGCTCGCCGACGCCGACCAGACCGGTCGGTGAAAATACGATGAAAGCGACGAATACCAGGCCAAACCAGAACAGCCAGTTCTCGCTATAGATACCCAAAAATTCGCGGAACAGAATAAAGAACAGTGCCCCAAGGGCTGGACCCAGAAAACTGCGCATGCCACCGATCACGACCATTGCCAGCAAATCGCCGGAGAAGGACACCGAAATCGGATCGGCCGAGGTCATGCGGTTCTGGTAAAGTAACAGTATGCCGGCAAGCCCGGTGATGCCTGCGGACAGCACGAAGGCGGCGAGCTTGTAACGGTTGGTCGGATAGCCGAGAAAGCGCGCGCGCTGCTCGTTTTCACGGATCGCCACCAGCACGCTGCCGACGGTCGAATTATGAAAGCGCCATAGCAGGGCCAGCACCAGGAAGGCGATAAGCGCGACAAGCCAGTAATAGACGGTAGAAGATTCCAGGTTGAAGCCGAGCAGCGTTGGCCGCGTGATGCCGCCAAGGCCATTCTCGCCGCCGGTGACTTCGGTCCAGCGAAACGACACCGCATAAAGCATCGCCGCCAGCGCCAGCGTCAGCAGCGAAAAATACACGCCGCGCCGCCTTAGAATCAGGAATCCAAATGCGGTGGCGACCGCCGCCACGATCAGAACGCCCGCAATCGTCGGGCCGAAAAACGAGTCCGGCATCAGGTTGCGCTGGATCAGCGCCGCCGCATAGGCCGCAAGACCAAACCAGGCGCCGTGGCCGAATGACACCAGGCCGGTATGTCCGACCAGGATGTTCAGGGCCATGCAGGCCATCGCGTAAGTCACGACTTCGGTGGCCGAGGTCATGGTGAGGCCGAGCGCGAGCAGCACCGGCGGCAGCACCAGTAGTCCGAGCGCGGCGATCATTAGCGGAATTGGCAGACGCTTCATCATCTCCAGCGCCTCACTCGAACCGCATGATGCGTTCGCCGAACAGGCCTCGCGGCCGGAACAGCAGCACCAGAAGCATCAGGAGATAGATCGCCGCGGTGGAAGCCGCGGAATAGCCGATGCCGACCATGACGCCCTTGACGAGGCCGACCAGCAATGCCGCCGCAACCACGCCCCAGAACGATCCGAGACCACCGATGACGACGACGACGAAGGCGGGCGTGATGATTTCCTGGCCCATCGCCGGATGGATCGAATAGATCGGCGCCAGCAGCACGCCGGCAAGCCCGGCGAGCCCGATGCCGAGCGCAGCGACCGCGGACATATAAGGCTGCAACGAGATGCCGAGCGCGCCGACCATATCGGGGTTCTGCACGCCGGCTCTCACCACGCGGCCGAAGGAAGTTTTTTGCAGCAGCAGCCACAGACCGGCGATGCAGGTTGCGGCGACGCCAAGCAGAACCACGCGATAGAACGAATAGATGAAGCTGCCGATCGCGACCTGTCCGCGCAGCGAGGGCGGTATCGAATAGGACAATGGCGGCGCGCCGAAGATCATTCGCAGCACCTGCTCGGCCACCATGGCGAGGCCGAATGTCATCAGCAGCGAAAGGATCGGATCGGAGCGGTAGAAGCGGCGGAACAGCGTGCGTTCGATCACCACGCCGAACAATGCGACTACGACCGGCGCCGCCACGAACGACCCACCGAAGCCGAGATAGGGCGACAGCACCAAAGTGAGATAGGCGCCGATCGCATAGAACGCGCCATGCGCGAGATTGACGATGCCTCCGAGCGAGAAGATCAGCGACAGGCCGAGCGCGATCAGGAGATAATAGACGCCGTCAAGCAGCCCGTTGAGGATTTGCTGCGCTAACAACATGGCGGACATGGTTCTGGCTCCACGAGCATTTTCCGGCAAAGTGGAATCCGGCTTGCCGCAAGAAAATGCTCAAAGAATGCGCGCATACGCGCAGGCCGCGCGCCAGTGAGAGTTACGAACGAGGGTGGCAGAAGATAGCAACGTCTCTCCGAGATCCCGGAGAGACGCTTATCTTTTTGGAGCGCGATCGGACGCAAAACCGGGTTCCACTTTTGCTGATCGCGCTCGATATCAGTCGATCAGGTCGGGAACGTGCAGCTGTTCTCTTCCTTGGTGGCGGCGATCACTTCGAGATCTTCATTGGGACCCGGCACCGCCGGGCTCGAGGCGAAGATATCCCACTGATTTTTGATCTGGTCGGCGGGCAGTGCGGTGACCGCATACATTTCATGCATCAATTGATGATCCGAGGCGCGGAAGTAGCCCGGCCGCGTTTTCAGCAGATCGAACTTCGCGCCCTTCTCGAAGTGTTCGATGATCTTGGTCGAGTCCGTCGTTTTCAGTTCGTTGACGGTCTGCGCCACGATCTTGGTGGCGATGTAGTCGCCCCAGGCCTGGTTCTCCGGCGGCTTGGAGTATTTCTTGGTGAAGGTCGCAACGAACGCCTTGGTGCCGGGCGTGTCGATCAGATGATGCCAGACCACCGGCCAGGTGCCGACGAAGTTGCCCTTGCCGGCCGCCCAGGCCAGCGCCGTGTCGAAACCGAATCCGCCGACCGGAAATTTCAGGCCGAACTCGGCATATTGCTTGAGGAAGTTGGTGGTCTGGTTGCCTGCGAGATTGATCACGACCAGGTCGGGCTTGGCCTCACGGATTTTCAAGAGGTAAGCGGAGAAATCGGCGGCATCGGTCGGCACCAGATCGTCGCCGGCGAAATTGCCGCCATTGGCTTCCATGAAGCGCTTGGAGACTTTCAAGAGGTCATGGCCGAACGCATAATCCGCCGTCAGCGAATACCACTTCTTGCCCTTGACCAGTCCGTCGCGCAGCAGCGACCGTCCGACGGTTTTCACATACATCGAATTCTGCGATTCGACGTGGAACATATAGCGCTTGCAATCGGAGCCGCGCAGCGCATCCGAATTGCCGCCGGAGTTGATGTACAAGGTCTTGTTGCGTTGCGCGACCTGCGCGATGGTCAGGCAGGACGCCGACGAAATTTCGCCGATGATGCAGGCGACCTTGTCGCGCTCGATCATGCGTTCGGCCTTGGTCGAGGCGGTCTGCGGATTGACCGAATCCTCTTTCAAGAGTTCGACCTTGCGTCCCATCATGCCGCCGGACGCGTTGATTTCCTCGACCGCGAGATCGACTGCCATCACGGCGTATTCGCCGAGCGGCCCGAGAAAGCCGGTGCGCGGTGTCAAATGGCCGATCTTGATAACGTCGGCAGTCTGCGCACGCAAAATCGCCGGCGCGGAAATTCCCGATACCAGCGCGATGCCGCCGGCGGTCTTCAACAGGCCGCGGCGCGTGTATTGATTGTTGTTGGACATCGACGTTCGTCTCCCTGATACGGCCGCGTGGACTGCGGCTGTTTGTTCTCCGGCAGGCGCTGCGCACCGAACTAAAGGAGCGCTTTGGTCCCGCTTGCCGTGATCTGTGATCACAGTTAGAGTTGCAAAAGTCTGGACCGTTGTCGAGTCCTCTCTCGAGATTCCCTGCTGCATGGGAGACCCGCGTTGAATTTGCCCGCCGCACTCAATCTGGTGGAGCCGCTCGACCGTCAGACGCTGGGCGAGCGCGCTTACGCGAAGCTGGCCGATCTCCTGATTTCGGGCCGGCTCGCGCCGGGCGAAAAGCTTTCACTTCGCTCCGCGGCGGATGTACTCGGCGTCTCCATCATGCCGGTGCGCGAGGCGGTGTCGCGGCTGGTCGCCGACAAGGCGCTGGAGGTGACGCCGAACCGCGCGGTCCGCGTACCCCTGATGTCGGCTGAGCAATTTCGCGATCTCACCAAGGTGCGGATCGCCATCGAGGGCCATGCGGCGGCGCAAGCCGCGCAGCATCGCGACAAGCTCGACCTCGCCGCGATCACAGGGGCGGAAGAAGCGATGCGGGCGGAGAGCGAATTACCGGCGCCCGATTTGCCGCGCGCGGTCGAACTCAACAAGACCTTTCACTTTGCGGTTTATGAAGCCGCGCACTCGCCGATCCTGGTGGAGATCATCCGTGCGCTCTGGCTGAAAGCCGGGCCGGTCATCAATCTCGATCTGCGCGCCAATCCCGAACGGCTGGCGAAGGGCGACGCGATCAGGTTTCATGCCGATGTGCGCAAGGCCATCGCCGCAGGCAACGGTGCCGCGGCGCGTGAGGGCATAGCCGCCGACATCAGCGGCGCGGCCGACTTCATTCTGTCGCGCGGCGGTCTGGCCGGCTGATATCTTTCAAACGACATCGCGGAGCGATCATGGATCTCGATATCAAGGGTTTGCGCGTGCTGGTCACCGCCGGGGGCAATGGCATCGGGCTTGCGATTGCGCGCCGTTTTGCTGGCGAAGGCGCCAGGGTCCACACCTGCGATGTCGATGATATGGCGCTGTCGGCACTCGCCTCAAGCGATCCCACGATCACGCGGACACATTGCGATGTCTCCGACCGCTCGGCGGTGAAAAACCTGTTCGTGGAGGCGATGGCAAAACTCGGTGGCCTCGACGTCCTCGTCAACAATGCCGGCATCGCCGGGCCGACGGCGAAAGTCGAGGAGATGAATCCGGAAGACTGGGATCGTTGTCTGGAAATTTGCCTGACCGGGCAATTCAACTGCACGCGGCTTGCGGTGCCGCACTTGCGCGACAGCAAGAACGCCTCGATCGTCAATATCTCCTCGGCCGCGGGCCGGCTCGGCTTTGCGATGCGTACCCCCTATGCGGCGGCGAAATGGGGCGTGATCGGATTGACAAAATCGCTGTCGATCGAACTCGGGCCGGATAACATCCGCGTCAACGCGATCCTGCCCGGCCTCGTCGCCGGCGACCGGCAGCGCCGCGTGCTGGAAGCCAAGGCGCAGCAGCGCGGGATTTCCTACGCCGAGATGGAGCGCACGGCGTTCTCCTACACCTCGATCAAGGACTATGTGACGCCGGAACAGATCGCCGACCAGATTCTGTTCATGTGCAGCCCGCGCGGCAGGACGATTTCGGGGCAGGCGATCTCGGTCTGCGGCGATACGCAGATGCTGGGATAGACGAGGAGTTGGGGGACACGCAGGGCGCCTCGCGTTCAACAAAAAGCCCCGGACGATGCCGGGGCTTTGAGTTTTTGGAGCTTCGGGAGCCGGCACGAAGCGGACCCCGCTATCATTCAAAAAAAGCAGCGCGGCGATTGCTCGCCGCGCCGCCGATGCTTGACGCCGGTTTATGCCGGACGGAACCGACGCTCAGCTATAGATTTCAAACAGGCCGGCGCCGCCCTGGCCGCCGCCGATGCACATCGTCACGACACCCCACTTCGCCTTGCGCCGGCGGCCCTCCTGCAGAATGTGGCCCGTACACCGCGCGCCGGTCATGCCGAAGGGGTGGCCGATGGCGATCGAGCCGCCGTTGACGTTGTACTTCTCCGGATCGATGCCGAGGCGGTCGCGGCTGTAGAGGCACTGCGAGGCGAAGGCTTCGTTCAGCTCCCACAGGTCG
>JBGQCE010000221.1:0-6252 GCA_041495185.1 Bradyrhizobium sp. | reverse complement strand
GTATCGCGGAACGAACGGCACATCGGAATCGAGCAGCAGGCCGAGGTCGGCGGTCTCGAGCAAGGGCAGGGCATCGAAGCCGGCAAAGCACGGCGATCCTTGCGGGATATTGAGGTCGATCGAATTGAATTCCGCGACCCGGATGCCGCAGGTCAGCGCCAACCGGTCGAGCACCGCGACGGCTTGCGGCTTGCGGCCAAGATAGGCCGCCAGCGCAATCGGATTTTCCGCCGCCATCAACGCATGCGCAATCGCTTCGACCCGTGCCGGTTCGATGCCGCCCGAGTGCACGCTGCCATAGCGCGCGGACGGATAGGCCGGCATGTCAGCGTCGTCCCATTCTTCCGCCAGCGTCTCGCGCGGCAGCATCATGTAGACGGGGCCGGGCGGATCGCTTTGCGCGAACGCGCTGGCGCGGGCCAATGCTTCTTTCACCACGATGCCTGAGGGAAGCGAATACTCCCATTTGACGTAGGGCCTGACGATGCTGGCGATGTCGAATGGGTCCTGCACGAAATGCACATAGGCGTCGCGCGAGCCCGGCAATTCGCCGTGCAAGGTGTGGGGTGCCCGTCCGGCAAACAGCATCACCGGCAGGCGATAGCGAAACAGGTTCTGGATCGCCATGCAGGCATTCGCGGTGCCGGCATCGACATGCACTAAAACCGCCTGGCCTCGTCCGGTCGCCAGCGCGTAACCGCCGGCCATGTGCACGGCGACGACCTCGTGCGGGCACAGGATCATCTGCGGATATTTGCGGCCTTCCTTGTCCCAGCGCGCCATCTCCTCGATCAGGGAGACGTGATCGGTGCCGAGATTGGCAAAGATGTAGTCGATGCCGAGATCGACCAGACCTTCGAGGAGATAATGCGCGGTCGTGTGGCGGCTCATGCCGTCTCCGCGACAAACCGGTTGCGCAAGGTGCCGATGCCGGTGATCTCGATCTCAACCACATCGCCTGCCTTGAGATCGGGGGACGCGCCATCGGTTCCCATCCAGATCACGTCGCCGGGCCAAAGCGTGAAATATTTTGTCAGTTCGACAATGAACGGCTTGATGCCGAAGATCATGTCATTGGTGCGGAAGCGATTGCTCTCCTTGCCGTTCACTTTCACGATGGTTTCCATTCTGTCGAGGTCGACATCGGTCTCGATCCAGGGTCCCATCGGTTTGAAGGTGTCGGCATTCTTGGCCCGCCACAGCCCGCGATCGGCCTTCTGCCAGGTACGCTCGCTGACATCGTTGCCGATGGTGTAGCCGAACACGCAGGACATCGCATCACGCTCGCTCAGGTGTTTTACCTTTTTGCCGATCACGACGACCAACTCACCCTCATAGTGAATCTTTTCGGTGGCGGTTGCCGGGATCACGACATCTTCGTCATGCGCGATCAGGGCGTTCTGCGCGCGATAGCCGATCTCGGGTCGATCAGGGACGTTGGGCACCTCGCCGCGCTTGTCGGCGGCTTCCTTGAGGTGCTTGAGGTAGTTGAGGCCGACGCAATAGAACGTGCGCGGCACCAGCGGCAGTTCGATTTTCACCTCTGCCAGGGAATGCGAGCGCTGCGTGCGCTGCCATTCCCCGAAGGGCTCGCCGCTGACCGCGATCACGCGGTTGCCTTCGACGATCCCCCACGATGATTGTCCGTTTGCGGTGAACTTCAGCCAGCGCATGCGCACTTCCTCTTATTCGGCCGCTGCCCGCGGCTGGGTTTTCCATGCGCCGACAGTCGGGCGCGATAGCCCGAGATTCTCGCGCAACGTTTTTCCCGCGTAATCCCTGTGAAACAGACCACGCCGCTGCAGCTCGGGGACGATATGTCGCACGAAATCTGCGTACGACCCCGGCACATAGGTCGCCGCGATCACAAAACCGTCGCAGCCGCGGCCCACGAACATCTCTTCCAGTCTGTCCGCAATCTCCTTGGGCCCGCCGACGATCGCGTCCTGGGTCTGGCCGCGGCCAGAGAAGGTGATGAAATCGCGCGTGGTCGGATTGGTCTTGCCTGAGGTCTTGAGCACGCCGTCGCGGATGCCGAGCATGCCCTGCATGCCCTGAAGTTCCTCCGTGGTCAGCGGTTCGTCGATGCCCTTCGACGCAAAATCATAGTTCAGCCCTTCCGCCAGCAGCGACAGCGCGTCGATCTCCAGCGGCAGCTTTTCGATCACCGCCATCTTGTCTTCGGCCTCCGACTTGGTCGCGCCGCACACCGGCGTCGTCAGATTGCAGAGGAACATCTGGTCGGGATCGCGGCCTGCCTTTGCAGCTTCATTCCTGATCGCGTCGTAACCCTGCTTGGCGCCCGCCAGATTGCGCGACGCGGTGAATATGACTTCGCCCCATCGGCCTGCGAAACGCTGGCCGCGACCGCTGGCGCCGGCCTGGATAATGACGGGATGGCCCTGCTGCGAACGCGGCACCGTGAACGGCCCGCGCGATTTGAAGAATTTCCCGCGATGATCGAGGCGCTTGACCTTGTCGGGATCGGCGAACCGCCCTGACTTCTTGTCGATCAAGAGCGAGCCGTCTTCCCAGGAATCCCAGTGGCCGAGCACCACTTCCATAAACTCGTCGGCGCGGTCGTAACGCAGGTCATGCTCGAGGTGCTGATCGCGCCCCATATTGTGGGCCTCGCCGTCATTGACGGATGTCACCACGTTCCAGGCGGCGCGGCCGCCGGTCATCAGATCGAGGGTAGCGAAACGGCGCGCCACGTCGAACGGTTCGTAATAGGTGGTCGAGCAGGTCGAGGCGAGCCCGAGTTTCTCGGTCACCATTCCCATCGTGGTCAGCACCACGATCGGGTCCATCTTCACGCAGCGGATGCCGTATTCGACGGTATGCCGGTGATCGTTGCCGTAGCGATCCGGCATCGCCAGACGATCGTCGAAGAACGCCATGTGGAATTTTCCGGCTTCGAGAATCCGGGCGATCTCCTGGTAGTAATCCGCCGACATCGAATCGTCGCGCGATTCCGGGTGCCGCCACGAGCTCGGCAGGTTGGTGCAGTTCTGCGCCTGCAGGAAGCCGACCAACGCCATTTGCCGTGTCATGCTGCTCTCCCTGTGCCGGCTGAACTGAACGTCATGCGAGATCAAGCTCGGCGGCCAATTTGAAGTCGCCCGCCAGCGCGCGCAATTTGTCCCAGGTGGCGTCTTCGACGTCGATCCCTGCAACCTTGCGCTGCTGCTCCCTGATATACTCGACCTCGCCCGGGTAGAACACGCCGGTGGAGCCTGCGGACGGCGGTGTCGCCTTGAGATAGCGCGCGAACTCGGCGACTTCCTTTTTGAAATCCTTAAGCGGTCGGAACGCCGCGACGTTGAACACCGCCATGAAGCATCCATCGTTGTGGCGTCCGGTGGGCTCGACGCCGAAGCCCAAGCCCGTGAGCAGGCCGCACAGCACCTCGACCATCGCAGCCAGGCCTGAGCCCTTGTAACCTTCGGTGCCGCCGAGTGGCAGCAGCGCGCCGCCTTTGCGGAATTGTCTGGGATCGGTGGTCTGCCGCCCCTCGCTGTCGACGATCCAGCCGGTCGGGATTTCCTCGCCGCGTGCGGCCGCGAGCTGGATCTTTCCGGCCGCGACTGCCGACGTCGCCATGTCCAGATAAAAGGGAGCCTCGAGGTCCGACGGCACGGCGATCGAAATCGGATTGGTGCCGAGCCGCGCCTCGCGGCCACCGAACGGCGCCACGGCCTTCGGAGAGCGGCCGGAATCGGCGGTGGCAAGCCCGATCATGCCTTGGCGCATCGCCATCATCGGATAGGCGGCGAGCCGTCCGACATGGCTTTGTCGAAACACCGTGCAGGCCGCGACGTTGGCGGTTTTCGCTTTTTCGATCGTCAGCGCCATCGCCCTGGCGTTGACATGAAAGCCAAAACCCCAGTGGCCATCGATCACGGTCGTGGTCGGCGATTCCTGCACGATCGTCCATTTCGCGCCGGGAACGATGTGTCCGACCTTGATGCGGTCGATATAGGTCGGGATCGCGATCACCCCGTGCGAATCGTGGCCGGCGAGGTTGGCGTTGACGCAGCCGACCGCCACGGCATTGGCTTCCTCAGCCGACGCGCCGGCGGCCCTGAGCAGAGCCGCGCCGATGCGCGTGAGACGGTCGGCCTGGACGATCGGCATGGGGGTTCCTCTTCGACGCCCGCGCGAAGTGCGGATCTTGCTTCTTGTCGCAGGCCGCATGGTCTCAAAGCGATGACCCGATAGCAATGACCTCAAGGCAAATTCTTGGGTGCAATGCAACGTGCATGCCCCGGCGCCCCCTAGGGCGGGCAGCGCTTCGGCGGTCCTGCGGACGATCACCTCGCTTGCGAACCCGTAATTTTTCGCCTCTGATGACCTCCCCGCCGCTTCAGCCCGCGGCAAGTGACGTCCTTGGGGAATTCGCCCCGCATTCAAGGCTGAGAAGTGCCACCGTCTAGGCGCTGGGCCAATTGACCGCTAGATCGGATTCGAATGTCTCGCCCGGCGCGGAAAATCGCCGGGCCAGGGCAGCGCGGTCTGGCCGCCGAACGAATTGATGAACACAGCCGCGCCATCGGCGAATGACGCGCCATCCGGCAGTTCCAGATCCGCGCACCACTCGGCCGGCATCGGCTGTTGCACGCCGAGCACGTCAAACGCGGGCCCCCACCACCAGGCCGGGGCCGGCGACCTCTCTTCTTCCTGGACCGCGCGCCATGCCGCGAATTCGCGTACCGCGCGTTCGAACTGCACATTTGCGGCCTGATGCATCGTTAGCTCCGGACCATTGGTGCCGTCAGGTCCTTGATTTGGTCTTCCACGACAGTCCGAGCAGCCGCTCGGCGTTGCCGCCGGCCACCAGCGCCATGTCCTTGTCGCTGACGGCCTTGACCCGGCCGAGGAAGCCGACCGGATCGGGTTCCGCCATGTCGAAAGGGTAATCGGTCCCGAGCATGATGTGATCGGCGCCCCAGATCTCGATCAGGTGCGCCAGCTCGCGTTCGTCGAACACGACGGTGTCGAAATAGAGCTTCTTCAGATATTCAGACGGCGGCTTCTTGATGTTGACGCGGCAATCTTCGCGATGCGCGAAGGCGTGATCGAAGCGGCCCCAATAGGCCGGCAGATAGCCGCCGCCATGGGCGATGCACACTTTCAGCTTCGGGAACCGCTCGAGGTAGCCGTCGAAGATCAATTGTCCGACCGCGAGCGCGGAATCCAGGGGATGTCCGATCGTGTTCGGAAAATAATGATCGCTCATGCGGCCGACCAGGCTGGTGCCGAACGGATGCAGGAAGACCAGCACACCGAGCTCTTCCACGCGCGCGAAGAATTTTTCGAGCCCGGCGCGGGTGAGATCGACGCCCCTGACATTGGTGCAGAGTTCGACGCCGCGGAAACCCAATTTGTCGACGGTGCGATCAAGTTCGGCGATCGCCATGCCGGGATCCTGCAGCGGTACCGTGCCCATCCCCATCAGCCGATCCGGATGTTTCGCGACCATACCGGCGATATGATCGTTGACCATTCGGGCGCTGTCGCGCGCGACTTCCGGCGGCGCGGCGTAGACGAAATGGCCGGGATAGGGCGAGATCACCTGCACGTCGATACCGAGCCGGTCCATATCCGAAAGGCGCGTTTCGAGGTCGGTCAGTTTCGGAAAGTCGATCTTGCCGCGCTGCTGCGCGATGCTCCTGGTGAGGTCGTTGACATGGGCATTGGCGTTCGGGCTCTCGCCGCCGCCGGCAATGCCGGTCGCCTTCAGCACCATCGTATTGGCTTGCGGCAACATGCAGTGGCAGTGAATATCGATGGTGCGCCATCTTTTGGCGTTGCGCGCGCGCGCAGGCGCGCTGCCGTGATCGGTCGCGGGGCCGCAGACTTTGCATTGGAACAGCATCGGTCGATCCATTCGAAATCCTGAGGGGCTGTCTGCCGCTCGATTGAGGGTTGAGAACTAGTCGGCCTTCATGTTGCCGGCGCGCACGATCGCGCCGTAGAGTTCGATCTCGTTATGAACGTAATCGCGAAGCTGCGCGAGCGACAGCGGCGGCGATTCCGCGCCCTGATCGGTCAGCAGCTTCTTGACCGCGGGATCGGTCAATGCCTTACCGATCTCGTCATGCAGCTTCTCGACGATCGGCTGCGGTGTGCCCGAGGGCGCATACAGCATCGCCCAGCCATACATCTGGAAGTCCTTGAAGCCTTGTTCGGCCATGGTCGGCACATCGGGAAACTGCGGCGACCGCGTTGCCGATGTCACTGCCAGCGGCT
>JBGQCE010000220.1:0-6261 GCA_041495185.1 Bradyrhizobium sp. | reverse complement strand
GACCCAACCGGAATGCTCCCTGGAACGGAGAATACGCCCGCTCGCTTGTTCGTCAATCCGCCGCGTGCGTGACGATATGAATTTCCGAGGTGAGGGTGCGATGCACCGGGCACTTGTGGGCGATTTCCATCAATTTCCTGCGCGCTTCGGCGTCGAGCGCGCCCTCGATGGCGATGACCCGCTCGATCTGGTCGAGCATGCCGGCTTTGGTCTCGCAGTCGGCGCAATCTTCCGCGTAGATCCTGCTGTGCTTCAGCGTCACCGTCACGCGCTCCAGCGGCAGCGATTTGCGGTCGGCATACATGCGCATGGTCATCGAGGTGCAGGCGCCAAGGCCCGCCAGCACGAAGTCATAGGGACCGGGTCCGGTATCTTCGCCGCCGGCGGCAACGGGCTCATCGGCCAGCAGATGATGCGGCCCGATCGAAACGGTCTGCTGGAATTTGCTGTTGCGGGTTTCACGGACCACGACGTTGCGCGGGGCTTCACCGGAAACGGCAGCCTGTTCGGGTGCGACGGGATCGATGTAGCGCTCCGCCCAGGCGGCGATGACATCGGCGACATAGGCGGCATCGCGCCGCTCGCTCAGCAAATGGTCCGCGCCGGCGAGGGAGATAAAACTTTTGGGATGCTTCGCCGCGACGAAGATGTGCGTGGCGTTGTCGATGCCGACGGTGTCGTCGGTCGGGGCGTGCATGATCAGCAGCGCCTTGTGCAGGTTTGCGACATGCGCCATCAGGCCATGCTCGGCGATGTCGTCGAGAAATTCGCGGCTGACGTGGAACGGGCGGCCCGCGAGCTGGACTTCCACCTTGCCGTGCTTGCGGATGTCCTCGATGCGATCCTTGAACAGGCCGGTGACATGGGCGGGATCGGAGGGTGCTGCGATGGTAACGACGGCCCGCGCATCCGGAATTTGGCTGGCGGCGGCAAGAATTGCGGCGCCGCCGAGGCTGTGGCCGATCAGGATCGCGGGCGCTTTGCGGGTTTTGCGCAAATGGTCGGCGGCCCGCACCAGATCGGCGACGTTGGAGGAGAACGTAGAGTTGGCAAAATCGCCTTCGCTGGAGCCGAGACCTGTGAAGTCGAACCGCAGCACCGCGATGCCTTTCGCCGCCAGCGCCACCGCGATGCGTTTTGCCGCCAGCACGTCCTTGCCGCAGGTGAAGCAATGCGCGAACAGCGCATAGGCCAGCGGCTCCCGCTCGGGCATATCAAGCGCTGCCGCTAACTGATGGCCGCCCTCGCCGGTGAATTGGAAACGTTCAGTCGGCATGGTCGGCCTCCATGAGGATCTCACCTTTCCCTCAGGGAGAGGTGTCGCTCAACGTTGGCGGTCACGTCAATCGCCGGAATAACGCTCTTCTTTCCAGGGATCACCTCTGTTGTGATAGCCGCGCACTTCCCAGTAACCCGGCGCATCCTGCGCGAGGAACTCGATGCTCTGCAGCCACTTGGCGCTTTTCCAGAAATAGAGGTGCGGCACCACCAGCCGCACCGGGCCGCCATGTTCCTGTTCCAGCGGCGCGCCCGACCAGCGATGCGCAAGCAGGGCGTCCTCGGCGGCAAAATCTTCCAGCTTAAGATTAGTGGTGTAGCCGTCATGGGAATGCAGCACCACGAACCGCGCCGCGGCGCGCGGCCGGCAGGCTTCAAGGAGATCAGGGGTCGCCAACCCTTCCCATTGATTGTCGTAGTGCGACCAGGTGGTCACGCAATGGATGTCGGAGGTGAATTTCGTCTGCGGTTGCGCGGTGAACTGCGCAAAATCCCAAAAGACCGGATTCTCGACCGCACCGTAGACGTCGAGCCGCCAGCGTTCGCGGGAAATCTGCGGGGAAAGACCAAGGTCGAGGACAGGCCAGTCTCTCGTCAGATGCTGTCCCGGCGGCAAGCGCTGCTCTTCCGGGCGCGAGATCCTGCCGGTCAGGAAGCGGCCCTCGCGGGCCCAGCGCTGCTTGCTGCGCGTCAGTTTGCTGATCGGAGGCGGGTCATTTTCGTCGGTCATATCCGGGCCCGGCTAAACCACTCGTGACGATAATCGCGAAAGGCTGCCGCAGGCTAGATGGATATGATCGGTCGCGGCTTCAACCCGCCTTGCCGAACAGCAGGGGAAGCTGGCGCGGTCCGCGCACCGTGCCTTCCGACCATTTGACCTGACCGGCCGGGTCCAGCCTGAAATCCGGAATCCGCTTCAGCCATTGCTCGATCGCGACCGTCATCTCCATGCGCGCGAGGTTGGAGCCGACGCAACGGTGAATACCCAGGCCGAACGCGGCATGGCGATTCTCCTTGCGATCGATCACGACCTTGTCGGCATCGGGAAACACAGCGGGATCGCGGTTGGCGGCGGGGAACGACAGCAGCACCATGTTGCCGGGTTTTACGGGGCAGCCGCTGATGACAGTCTCCTTCAGCACCTCGCGCGCCATCGTGACGGGCGAATAGGCGCGCAGCAGCTCCTCGACCGCGGATGGCATCAGTTTCGGCTCCGCGACAAGACGCTCGCGATCCGCAGGCGTCTTCGCCAGGTGCCATAGCGATGAGCCGATCGCGCTCCAGGTGGTGTCGATGCCGGCGATCAAGAGCAGCCGCAGCGAGCCAAGCACGTGGGAATCGTCCAGCGGCTGGCCGTTCTTGTCCCTGGCGTTCATCAGCGTCGAAATCAGGTCGTCGGTGGGGTGTTGCTTGCGCTGCTCGATATGGCCGGCGAAATAGGCGGTCATCTCCTGGACCGCCTGCATCAGCATGCTTTCGTCTTTGATGCCGAGCACGAGGATCATGTGGATCCATTTGACGAAGAGATCGCTGTCTTTCTCGGGGATGCCGAGCATGTGGGCGATGGTGCGCACCGGAATGTGTTTGGCGTAGCGCGCCGCCGCGTCACACCTACCGTCATTGATGAATTCGTCGATCAGCTCGTTGCAGATCGCGCGGACTCGCGGTTCCAGTTTTTTCATCGCGTCGGGCGTGAACGGCGGCAGCAGCAACTGCTTGGCCGGCTTGTGCTCCGGCGGATCGGAGGTGATCGGCGGGGCGGCGTTCCTCGTCACCTCCGGCCGCTCGTCGCGGACAACGACGCGGCGCGAGGAAAAATGTTCGGTATCGTGGGCGATTTCCCTTACCGCTTCATAGGTGGTCGGCAGATAGCAGCCGAGGAAGCGGTCGGTGTGAACCACAGGGGATGCCGCCCGCAATTCGTCCCAGATCGGAAACGGATTTTCAGTCCAGCGCGGGTCGGTATGGTCGAAATCGTGCACCCAATCGGTGACGGGGGGATGTTCGGGCATGATACGGGCGGCATCGGACATCAGGGTAAATTCCTCTGGTTCGTTCGCTTGATCTATGATTGCGCTAAAAATCGGTCAGCAGCTTCAAATTGGAAATTAGCGGCACTGGCGCGAAACGGTTCACTCTTCGGTAACTTCAATCGCGAATTCCGGGCAATTGCTCTTGGCGAGCCAGGCCTTGTCCTCGAGTCCCTTGGGCACGGTGCCATCGCCGATTTCGTGCGCATTGCCGAATTCGTCGAGCTCGAACAGTTCCGGCGCCAGTGATTTGCAGCGAGCGTGTCCCTGGCACTTGTCCTGGTCGACGTGGATTTTCAGCTTTCCCGACATTACAATCGTTTCCCCTGGCCACGCGCGCTTTGCTGCGCGTATTGCGTTTCCTCATCTTACTTAAATGAAGCAGGCATCTTGGCTGCGCCTTCAAGTTATAGCATATTACATTAGTGCCGAGGTCATGCTGTCAAGCAGAAATTTATGGATCGTTACATTAGATGCCGCCTCAACTCGCCCGCAAGTCGCTCAACACCTACCATCACGGTGATCTCAGGGATGCTCTGGTTCAGGCCGCGCTCCGGGAAGCGGAGCAGGGCGGTCCGGAAGCCATCAGCATCAAGGCTCTAGCGAAGAAACTTGGTGTCTCACAACCGGCTCCCTACCGGCACTTTGCCGATCGCGAGGCGCTGCTTGCGGCGGTTACGGCGGAGGCCTTCCGGCAATTTAGCGCAGTCCTCCGAGAGTCGATTAGAAAACCATCCAGACGTTCAAAGCTGTCGCGCCTCGCGCAGGCCACTCTGGCCTTCGGTCTTCGCCGCAATGGGACCTACCGCCTGATGTTCGCGTCGCGAATCATGGCCTGTGCGTCAAAAGGCAGCGAGCTTCATAACGCGGCAACGGAAACCTTCGGTCTGGTTCTGGAAGCTCTGGAAGCTCCAGCCGTTGGCTTGTTGCGCGAGCGGCACGCCTTGAAAATCTGGGCCGCGCTGCACGGGGTGGTCATGCTGGCTGAGCAGGGGCTGCTCACCGGACAGGTTGCCAACATAACCAGAGAGGAGTTGGTCGAGGATATTGTGGAGCAAACCAAATTGGCTCTATCGGTCGCAATCAAGGGGGCTGGTGGCCGCGGTGCGCGACGCGCCAGCACCTAAATCGGGGCGATCCCGGCTGATGGGGCGTTACTTCGGAGGCCTCGGATCGATTGGCGTCGTGCCGCGTACGCCCAGAATATCCTCCAGCAGCTTTGCACCCGCAAGAAGCTGCGCCTCGCCGCGCGGCGCCGCCACCATTTGCAGTCCGACCGGAAGGCCTGACGCCGTGAACCCGCATGGCAACGACAGCGCCGGGCAGCAGACCAGCGTAATCGCGTAGACGATGCCGAGCCATTCGACGTAGTTGTCGAATTTCTTGCCGGCGCATTCGGCGACATAACGGTTCTCGACCGGAAATGGCGCGACGATGGTCGCCGGCGCCAGCAGCAGATCATAGGTTTTGAAGAATTCAAGCGTGCGCGCGGTCATCGCGACGCGCTGCGCTTCCGCGCGCTCGAGCTGTTCGACCGTCAGTTTGAGGCCTTCCTCGATGTTCCAGATCACCTCGGGCTTGAGCAGATCGCGCTTGGTGCGCAGCAGCGCCGCCTTGCTGATGGCGAAGTCGAACGCGCGCAGCACGTGGAAGCATTCGTGGGCCTCGCGCAGGTCGGGATGGGCTTCCTCGACGATCGCGCCGGCTTCGGCGAAACGCGAAGCCGCCTTGCGGGTGATGGCGGCGACTTCGGGATCGACCGGGGTGATACCGAGATCGGGTGAATAGGCGATGCGCTTCGGCTTCTTGCCGGAACGCGCGGCAGAAAGGAAAGAAGCCGGCAGTAAGGGCAGCGACAGCGGATCGGCCGGGTGCTCGCCGCTCATGGCATCGAGCAGCAGCGCAAGGTCCTCGACGTTGCGCGCCATCGGGCCCTGCACACCGAGATTGCGGTCGATCTTGGCGACCGGGGTATGGGCGACGCGGCCGATGCTTGGCCGCATGCCGACCACGCCGCAGAAACTTGCGGGATTGCGCAGCGAGCCTCCCATGTCGGAACCGTGGGCGAGCCACGCCGTGCCGGTTGCGAGCGCGACCGCCGCGCCGCCCGAGGAGCCTGCAGCGGAGCGCGAAGTATCCCAGGGGTTGCGCGTCGCGCCGAAGACCTCGTTGAAGGTGTTGGCGCCGGCGCCGAATTCCGGCGTGTTCGATTTAGCGTAGATCACCCCGCCGTTATTTTCGAGATGCTCGACCAGAAGATCGGAGCGCGCAGGGATATTATCCCGGTAGATCGGAGAGCCCTGTGTGGTCAGCACGCCCTCGACATTGGTGAGGTCCTTGATCGGCACCGGCATGCCAGCGAGCAGGCCGCGGTCGCCGGCAGGCTTTTTCATCAACGCCTTGGCACGCGTGCGGGCGCGATCGAAGCAAAGCGTCGGCAAGGCGTTCACCTTGCCGTCTACTTCGGCGATTCGGCTCTCCAGCACGTCGAGCAGGTCGAGCGGCGTGACTTCACCTGAATTGAGTTTATCGACGATCGCGCACGCGGTCGCCCGCACCAGACCCTGATCGGATGCCACTTATATCCTCCCCCGACGTTTTCGTGTCTCGATAGCGGATTGTGTAGTCCTGTAAAACATTTTACGGAAAAGTGGAAATCCGCCGGAGGTCTATCCTTGCGACTGGAGATTTGAACATGAGTACGCCGTTCGATGCGCCCGACTGGCGCGGCATGAGCCAGGAGGACCGTGACCTCGGCCTCAACAACGGCGTTGCCGTGTCGGGAAGTGCCGACATGGTTGCAGGCTGGGAGCGGCGTTCGACCGAGATGCGGGCGCGGCATTCCGGTCATCTCGATCTCAGATATGGCCCGCGCGAGCGCAACCGGATCGACTTCTTCAGGGCCGCCCGGAACGGGCCGACGCTGCTGTTCATTCACGGCGGCTACTGGCAG
>JBGQCE010000219.1:0-6281 GCA_041495185.1 Bradyrhizobium sp. | reverse complement strand
TTACGCAGTTTGGCAGTGATCTCGGCGGCGAGGCTCGCCGGCGTTCGTCCCCGCGCGGCGACCGCGCCGATCAGCGGCATGGTAATGGAGCCGCCGGCGTCGATCGCGTAGGTGTTGGTAAGACCTTCCTGGCCGTAGACCACGACCCGCAGTTTGTCGCCGGCATCGAGCCGATAGGCCGCATCATGGGCCACCGGCATTGGCGCGGCCGCATAGGCGACCGGAACCGGAGCGTAGGAGCGCCGGGGTGCTGCGGCAAAGCTATTGCGAAGCGCGCTGATGGCGCCACCGGAATCCGCGGCACTCTGCGGCGCCGGATTGTAGGGCTGACCGTAAGCAAGGGAATCGAGATCGCCTTGCGGCTGCGCCACCGCGACGGGGCCGGTCGTACGCATGCAGCCCGACAAAGCGAGCGCGGTCATGGCGGCAATGATCGGCAATCGAAACGCGCGCGCAACCCGCACCTTGGCCATCCCCATAGCGAGACAGCTTAAAGTCTTGCACCGGTTATGGTTAACAAACCGTTTTTATGAGCGGCGGTGCGGAAGGCCGAAAGGCCGGCCCCCGCATCCCCAAGATCAGGCGCTGACGCCCGCGCCGATCGGACACGACACCCCGGTGCCGCCAAGTCCGCAATAACCGGCCGGATTCTTGGCGAGATATTGCTGGTGATAGTCCTCGGCAAAATAGAATTCGCCTGAGGGCGCTACCTCGGTGGTGATGGAACCCAGGCCCTTTGCCGCCAACGCCTTTTGATAGGCCGCCTTCGACATATCGGCGGCTTTGCGCTGCGCGTCACTGAAGGTGTAGATCGCGGACCGATACTGGGTGCCGACGTCATTGCCCTGACGCATCCCTTGCGTCGGGTTGTGACTTTCCCAGAACGTCTTCAACAGTTTGTCGTGCGAGACCTTGTTCGGGTCGAACACCACCAGCACCACTTCGGTATGACCGGTGCGGCCGGAGCAAACCTCCTCGTAAGTGGGGTTTTTGGTATGACCGCCGGCGTATCCTACCGCGGTGGTAAAGATGCCATCGCCGAGCTCCCAGAACTTGCGCTCCGCGCCCCAGAAACAGCCGAGCCCGAACACCGCCTGCTCCAGGCCTTGCGGATAGGGCGGCTGCAGCTGATGGCCGTTGACGAAATGGCTCCTGGCCGTGGGGATCGGTTGCGCACGGCCCGGCAGCGCTTCAGCGGCGCTCGGCAATGCAGTGGTCTTGCGCATGAACAACATGGGGTCACCTCCCGGCGGGATGCATTCGAACTCATGACGACAAAGTTTGTCTCTAATATACGCACTTACGCAGATCTGGGCAGCCCCGTTACCCGGACGGTTCAACATAAACTCGCTGACGCAGCCTCGCGCTCAGTCCCGCGAATAACCGATCAACGGTTTGCGGGGCCGGAACACCAGCATCAGCAGAATACCCAGCACGCCCATGACAGCAAAAACCGGCTGATCCAGGATCACCTTGACGACGCTGCTCCAGAGCCACGGCGAAATACCTTCCACCAAGGCCCGAAATGCCTGCTGGCTGGATTGATGGATATCGTTCCAGAATTGACCGAACCGGGTGAACCGCAGGGTCTGATCGGCAACCCAGCGCGCGCCGTCATAGACCATGAAGATGAATCCGCCGGCCAGCAGCAATAGCCCCACAAGTCGGAAAAAACCGCGGATCATGCGTCACCTTATCTCTGTCGCGCCCTGGAAAGGCTGTGAGCCATTACCGGGGCAGCACTGGAAATTCAACCTCATCAGCATCTTAACCGCTGTTTCGGTGCGGCCTGACAGGCCCGCAAGGACCCCGGAAGGCGTTGACGCTGCAAGACCTGCCCTCTATAAGGGCGCCAATGGCGGCGGGCGCAATCCCGCCGCCGCTGTTCTTTGAGCGGCGCCGCTGTCTTAGCATTTTTGCCCGAGCATCTTTGCTTCCAGAGAATGGCATACTCAGGGACACCAGGAAAACAACACCAGCGTCGATCTCGCATTTGAACGGCCGGCGCGTTCCAGCCCGACCACCTAGCGATCGGTCACCGCCGAAGGATATTTGAGAACATGGCCAACACGACTTCCGCCAAGAAGGCGACGCGCAAGATTGCCCGCCGCACCGTCATCAACAAGTCGCGCCGCACCCAGATGCGCGGCGCGGTCCGCACTGTCGAAGAGGCGATCAAGAGCGGCGACCGCGCTGCAGCGTTGAAGGCAATGGCGCACGCGGAACCGGAGCTGATGCAGGCAGCGCAGCGCAACATCATTCACAAGAACAATGCGAGCCGAAAGGTCTCGCGGCTCGCGCATCAGATCGCCAAACTGGCAAAATGAGCTGATCAAAAAAGTAATTCGTCAAAAAGCCCGGCTCTGCCGGGCTTTTTTCTTTTTGTAGACGTGCTGCACCACAGACTGCGGCTCGCGAAATTCTTGCACTCCCGTGTTTTTACTTGCTGCAATTCTGCCGCACTTGAAACTCGGTGCGCGATCTCGAAAAGTCGTCGCCTTCCGCCATCAAGATGGGGCGGCGTTTGGCGATTAATCGGGGAATGTCAGCCGGGGTTACCCTGAAAAAAAATCTCGAAAAGCTTCGCTTCACTAACCACTTATCCCCATAGCGACTCGAAGCGCTTCGGAAATCTGATTTTGGCGACCCTCGAACATAACCAATTTGTGAAAAAACGGCGAGCCCAGGGAATGAGCCGTAATACGCGATTCTATGCGGTGATTCAAAAACTTGCTTTCGAGTCTCGTGGTGGCAGCGCGGCAACACTGGCGCAGACTCGCTGCGAACATTGAATCAAATGATTGCGGGAAGCCACGCTTAGTGTATTTCTTAATCGTTCGCGGCGCCCACGGCTCTTAAGACCAGCGCGGTTTGAGAAACGGGGCGGACGTGCAAATCGGCGGCGGTGTGCGCGTTGGCGACGCTTTCCAAGCGATTGTCGGATCGAATCTCATAGCAATATGAGGAATGTGGTTCTGTGTCGAAATTTCTCGAAGTGAGGCATTCGTGTCTCGCTCGCTTCGAACAAGAGAGATACGCACAGCCATCCGAAAAGAGCGCCGAAGGCGATGTACGCGGGCAGGTTAAAAGAACGGGCTAAATGCAGCGGCGTAGCGGCTGAACGATTTTGATGTTCGGAAGCGGCCGGCTGAATTTGAAACACACCTAGGATGACAACTTGCCGCGGGTAATCGCAGCGAGATGGGGAGGTTGCATGCTTTACGGGATCATCGCAGTATTCGATCAAATGCCATTTTCAAACGATGCCGTATTGGACGCCTTAGACGTCGCCTGTGCGCGGCCTCCCACGCGAGTTCCGGCCAGACCGTCGAGTACGCGCTGACCTCGCGAACCTTTCTCTTCCAGCCTGACTGATTTGCCCGACGGCGTTTCGCCGAACGGCCGGTCTATGGCCGAAAGACGAAGTCTCGCCTGAGGTCGCGCCGCGCGGAGCATCCGCACGGCGATTTCGCCAGCCAATATTACTCGTTTCAGAAAAGTCGTCAGGCAATGACAAATACGGAACAGGATCGCTGGTCACGCGTGAAGGGTCGGCTGCGCTCGAGTGTAGGAGAAGACGTCTATACGAGCTGGTTCGCGCGAATGGACCTGGAAAGCGTACAGCAGGAGAGCGTCCACCTTTCGGTTCCCACGCGGTTTCTCAAGAGCTGGATCCAGGCGCATTATGCCGAGCGCGTTCTCACCTGCTGGCAGGCCGAGATGCCGGAAGTGCACCGCATCGACCTCACCGTGCGCACCGCAATGCGATGCGCGGCGCCCGCAAAAGAGGCTGCCGCCCTGCCCGATCCGCGCCGCATCGACCGGCCCGATGGCCGTCCTGCGCCCGAGCTGCGCGCGACCGCGATCGCGCCGGTATCGGCCAACCATGACGCGCTCGGCGGCTCGCCGCTCGATCCGCGCCTGACTTTCGGCAGTTTCGTCATCGGCCGCTCCAACACGCTGGCTCACGCGGCGGCACGCCAGGTCGCGGAAGGACGGCGCGGCGACAGCGTGATGTTCAATCCGCTCTATATCCACGCCGGCGTTGGCCTCGGCAAAACCCATCTGCTGCAGGCGGTGACATGGGCCGGCAACTCCGGCAGCGAACGCAAGGTGCTTTATCTCACCGCCGAGAAATTCATGTACGGCTTCGTCGCGGCCCTCAAGACGCAGACCGCGCTGGCATTCAAGGAGGCGCTGCGCGGCATCGACGTGCTGGTGATCGACGATCTGCAGTTCCTGCAGGGCAAATCCACCCAGGCAGAATTCTGTCACACCCTGAACGCGCTGATCGATGCCGGACGCCAGGTGGTGATCGCAGCCGATCGTCCGCCGTCCGACCTCGAAAGCCTCGACGACCGCGTCCGCTCGCGTCTGGCCGGCGGGCTGGTGGTCGAGATGGGATCGCTCGGCGAGGAATTACGGCTCGGAATCCTCAAATCACGGGTCGCCGCGGCGCGCGCGCATCATGCAAGCTTCGACGTGCCGGCGCCGGTGCTGGATTATCTCGCGCGAACCATCACCCATAACGGCCGCGACCTCGAAGGCGCGATCAATCGCCTGCTGGCGCACAGCAAGCTCAACGCGCAGCCGGTGACCCTGGAGATGGCAGAGCGCGAAGTGCGCGACCTGATCCGCCCGCAGGAGCCGAAGCGTATCAAGATCGAGGACATTCAACGGGTAGTGGCCCGGCAATACAATGTCAGCCGCTCCGACCTGCTGTCTTCGCGCCGTACGGCGAATGTGGTCCGCCCGCGCCAGGTCGCGATGTATCTGGCGAAGACGCTGACGCTGCGCTCGCTGCCCGAAATCGGCCGCCGGTTCGGGGGACGCGACCACACCACGGTGCTGCACGCCGTGCGCAAGATCGAGGCACTGGTCGCCAAGGATACGACGCTCTCCGAAGAGGTCGAGTCGCTGAAGCGCCAATTGCAGGAGTGAGCTGCTCTCCCATTCCCTCCCCCCTTGCGGGGGAGGGCCTGCAAAACGTGGGGAACGACCTCGCCTTTCTCTTGCGCTTGCGGGCCATCCGCGCCACCTTGCGGTCCCCCCGCGGGTTTGATCAAATCCAGCTTGGATCAGGCTTTTCGGGTTTCAAATGCCGCGGCGCGCCTTTAGGGCCGCCCGGCTTTTCCATCTCTGGGATCGGGCGGGTATTGCAATGAAGGTCACCGTCGAACGCGCGCAACTGCTGAAATCGCTGGGCCACGTGCATCGCGTGGTCGAACGCCGCAACACCATTCCGATCCTCGGCAACGTGCTGATCCGTGCCGAAAATGCGCGGCTGTCGCTGAAGGCCACCGACCTCGACCTTGAGGTGACGGAGACGCTTGCCGCGGAAACCGGAACCGGCGGCTCGACCACCGTGCCGGCGCATATGTTTTACGATATCGTGCGCAAACTGCCCGACGGCGCGCAGATCGTGCTGGAAGGCGACGGCGATCGCTCCGTGCTGGCGATCCGCGCCGGCCGGTCGCGCTTCACGCTGCAAACGCTACCCGAAAGCGATTTTCCCGACCTTGCCGCCGGCGACATGACGCATTCGTTCACGCTGGCCGCCGCCGACATGAAGCGGCTGATCGACCGCACCCAATTTGCGATCTCGACCGAGGAGACCCGTTACTATCTCAACGGCATTTACCTGCACTCCGCCGGCAGCGCCAAGGCAGCAACCCTGCGCGCGGTCGCAACTGACGGGCACCGGCTGGCGCAGATCGATTTGCCCTTGCCCAAGGGCGCTTCCGGCATGCCCGGCGTGATCGTGCCGCGCAAAACCGTCGGCGAAGTGCAACGCCTGATCGAGGACAACGAGGGCGAGGTCGGAATCGAACTGTCGCAAGGCAAGATCCGCTTCACCATCGGCAATGTGGTGCTGACCTCGAAACTGATCGACGGCACGTTTCCGGACTACGGCCGCGTCATCCCGCAAAACAACGACAAGGAGCTCATTGTCGACAAGAAGGATTTCGAGGCCGCGGTCGACCGCGTCTCGACGATCTCGAGCGAGCGCGGCCGCGCGGTGAAACTGGCGTTATCGGCGGGCAAGCTGGTGCTGTCGGTGACCAACCCGGATTCCGGCAGCGCGACCGAAGAGCTCGAAGTCGAATACGCCTCCGATCCGCTCGATATCGGATTCAATTCGCGCTATCTCTTGGATATCGCCGCCCAGATCGAAGGCGAAGTCGCGGTGCTGCGACTGGCCGATCCCGGCTCGCCGACGCTGGTGCAGGATAAGGATTCCAAAGGCGCGCTCTACGTGCTGATGCCGATGCGGGTGTAGG
>JBGQCE010000218.1:0-6282 GCA_041495185.1 Bradyrhizobium sp. | reverse complement strand
GAATTTTCGCTTATGGTCGTTTCGACGAGTCTAACGCTCCAAGCCGGCTGACTTCCTGGTCCAGGCGCCCGAGCTTATCAGGATTGCCGGTGAGCGCGCGGTGGGCTTCCGCGATTGCGGCGCGCGCATTCTCTCGCTCGTCCAACACGACGTAAGAGCGTATCAATTGTATCCAGCCGTCCACGTCGGAGCCGTCCTGGCGCAGGCGTGAAGCGAGACGATCCACCATGCCGCGGATCATTTTCTCGCGTTGCTCAGGCGGAGCGTTGGCGACCGCGCCTGAGGAAGCATTCGAGCCCGGTTTGCGAGCCAAGCTTGCTGGCGGTTCGACGCGAGCCAGAGCGGTTTGCACCAGCGGGCGCCACGCCGCCCCGGGCGGAGAATCCGCCAGCAGCTTGCGCCAGATGCGCGCAGCTTCATCCTTGCGGCCGTCCTGCTCCGCCGCAAGACCGATATAAAACCTTGCCGATACGTTCGCGCCATCGAGGCGGAATGAGCGGTCAAATGCCTCCTTCGCCTCATCCGTGACAATACCGTTCGCCGCTGTAACCAAAGCCTCGCCAAGGTCCGCCTCACGCTCGGCCGTCTTGTCGAGCAGACGAAGTGCATTTCGGCGTGCCGTTACCGCGTCACCATACCTTCCGACCTGTGCATAGATCGGTGCGATCGCTTCCCAGGCCTTGCCGTCGTCGGGAGCTTGTGAGGTTCGCGCCTCCAACGCCGCCAATTGCTGGATCGAGGCGTCTTTCCGCTGGGTAGCGGCGACGCGTGCAGCTACCGGCTGCCCGGGAAGGTTGGGTGAGCCCACTTTGAGATAGACGAAGAATGTACCGACACAGATCAGCATCACCGCCGCCGTTCCCACAGCGAGGCGGAGGCGTGGCGATGGTTTCTTCTCCTCGACGCGGCGGTGCGACGGCTTCTTGCGGGACTGGCGGCCGCGGCGGCGCATCGGCGCTTCGTCCTGCGCAATCGTAATCGTGCCGGCCATCTCGGCCGCGGCGATCAACCGGCGTGAAACCTCGATGCGCGCGGCCTCCGCCTCCGCCGCGCCGATCAGGCCGAATTTCAGGTCGCGGTCGATTTCGTCGAGCTGGTCCCGATAGACATCGACGTCGCTCCCCGACCGCGTGTCCTTTGTCCGCCGGACAAGTGGCCACAAAACCGCAAGAACTGCGGCAGCGGTCATGCCTGCGACAAGTATCCAGAACATCGCGATAGGGACTCCACGTCCGGGACCATGTCATGTGACGTCGGACCGGCGCTCAGGTCTCGATTGCTCACCCTTATAGACGTGAGGAGACGGTAGCTACTTCATTTTTTGCGCGGCGCTTGCGCTGGCTCAATGCAGCTTGAGTGGCGCGCCGGCCGGGGCCGCCGGTGCCGGCTTCGATTTGGCGCTACGCGAAACTGGAGCCGCCTGCTTGGCCGCGAGTTTTTCCTCAGGCACCGCTCCGGGCCACCGGCAAACCAGGCCGATCTGAGAGCGCAGATTTGCCACGGCGCCAAGGTTGAATTTGAGGTCGTGATCGGCGCCATTATAATCGGTTACGCGCACCAAAAGCGTTGCGCCGTCGTTGAGCGAATTGATGAACTCGACGGCGTTGCCGGCAACCGCGCCCCTGCCGTCGGCGGCAGCGGCCCAGCGGCCCTCGATCGCCGGATTGTCGTTGAGGCGGTAAACCACGCGCATGCTTTCCCATCCCAGGAATTTTTGCGTCGATACGTAAGCCTCGGTGTTCTTGTCCTTGCACTGCAGAACCAGCGACGCCTTCTCATCGGCGGAGTCCAAACTGCCAACCAGCCGCGAAGCCTCCGGCAGCGCGGACTTATCGGCTCTAACCTGCCAGCTCCCGTTCTTCGCAGTTGACGATGGCGCGGACGCTCCGGACGGCAAAATGCCCTGAAGGATCGCGCGCGCGTCAAAACCACTCGGCGCCGCCTCGGGTTTGTCGGGTGAAGGCGATTGAGGCGCGGCAGCTGCCGAGGTTTCCGCGGCAGCGTCGGGCCTTGCCGTCGTCGTCACTTGCTGCGGAACGGCAACGAGAGGCACATCGGATCCGGGACCACTAGCGGGACCACTGGATGGTGGAACGGTCACAAGCCGCGGCTCGGATGCGGGACGGGACATTGCGTGATCATAGCAGCGCACCCGTGCAGCATCGTCGTTGAGGAGGGTGCAGGCTTTCATCTGCAGCGCCGTTACGTCGGTATCCTGGGCGCTGGCCACAGACGCCAGGCCCGATGCGACGACACCAGCCAGAAGAAAACTGCGGCGCATGACTTTCGCTCCCGTCTGGAGGCATCTGCCGGGATATTGCCTCACATGCAACATACCGGATACCGTAACGCAAAAGACCGACATTTCCGCTTAGTGATGGACAACTGCATGCAGCTTAGCGATCCGCAAAGATTTACGCTCGTCAGCGTCATCATAGTGGCAACCGTGATGATCGCAACCGGCATTGCCGCGCCCGCGTTTTACCGCCAGGCGATGACGGAGCGCGAGACGGCCGTCATGCAGGATATGATCAACATCGTTGCGCACGAGGAAGAGGCTGAAGGCAACCTTTCGGCCCGGTATTTGGCGAACTATGCCGAGAGCACTGCGAAAGCTCATCTAGAGGTAAGCTTCAGATCGCTGACGAGATTGCCCGGCTTTTTCAGAATCAAGGTGTTTGGCCCCGATCACAAAATAGCGTGGTCAGACGACGCCGGGCTTATCGGGACAGCTCAGACGCATAATCCACAGGCCGTGATGCGCGCCCTCGTGGAAAATCTGCCCAGCGCTTTTAATCCCGCCTTGTCTGTGCCGAACGTGGATAATTTGATCGAGTTCTACATACCCTTTCAATTGGGCGGAAGCGCGGCTGTTGCCGGCGTTGTGTCACTTTACAGGTCTTCCGGTCCTATTGATGCCGCGATCAAGCAGGGCGTCTTTCTATTGTGGACGCTCTTCGGGATCGGTGGGCTCGCCATGTATGTTGCGCTCTATAGCCTGTTTTTGGCGGTTTATCGCAGCCGGCGTGAAATCAGCTCACAATTCGCAACGCTCAGCGACACACATGAGCGCTTGATTCAGACCGAGAAACTGTCCGCGATGGGGCAGATGGTCAGCGAGATTGCCCATCAGCTCAATAATCCGCTGGTCGGCGTGATCAACCTGGCGGAATTGGCGGAACGCGAAATCGGCAATCCGGCGCGGGTGAAGGAGCTGTTGGGTGAAGTGCGCAGCGCGGGTGAGCATTGCCGCGAATATGTCCAGCGCGTCCTGCAGCTCAGCCAATTGACCCGCTCCGAACGGCAGCCCACCGACATCAGTCAGCTGGCGCGCGATACGGTTGGATTTTTTCAGCAAAGCCTGGGCAGCCATCTGTCCGTGACGATCGATGCGCCGTCCGAAGCCCTGATATCCGATGTCGACGAGAATCTCGTTCGCAACGCCTTGTTCAATCTGATCCACAATGCGTCGCAGGTCGACCCGAATGGGACGGTTGCCGTTTCTGTCACAGGCGAGCAACGCGAGGGCAGGCCGGGTGTCAGTATCGCGGTGTCCGACAATGGGCCCGGTTTTCCGCCGGAATTGGCCGACAAATTGTTTACGCCATTCTTCACGACGCGACGTGGTGGCACCGGGCTTGGTTTGTCAATTGCGCAGCATATTGCCATTCTGCACGGCGGAACGATCAGCGCCGAGAACAGGCCCGAAGGTGGAGCAAGCTTTACGCTCTGGCTTCCGACAATAGAGGCAGCAGGGTGAAATCGAAAATACTGCTCGTTGACGATGACCCGTATACGCAGCAGCTGTTTGAAGGTCTGCTGCGCAACGACAGCGTCGAACTTCGAGTGGCCGCGAACCTTGCAGAAGCCCGGGAGCAATTCCGCTCGGCTGACTTCAATCTGATCCTTCTGGACCAGCGATTGCCAGATGGTAACGGGCTCGACTTTTTCAAGGAAATGCGTGCGCTTCGGCCCCAGCAAGTGGCGATCCTTATTACCGGCCACGCAGACCTGCGCGACGCCATCGGCGCCGTGCGCGGAGGATTGTTCGATTATCTGACGAAGCCCTTCAGGAATCTGGACGAGTTGAGTGCGATCATAGAGCGCGCCCTTGAAATGGATCGAGCTTACCGCGAGATCAGCAATCTTCAGGCGATGCTGGAGGCGCGCCCTGGTGGTCCGGTCATCGTTGGGCGATCAGCGGCGATGCAAAAACTGTTTCAGCAGATGCAGCGAATAGCACCTCTGGACACCACGGTGTTGATCGAGGGCGAGAGCGGGACCGGCAAGGAGCTCATTGCCAGGGAAATTCATCAATTGAGCCTGCGCGCAAGGAAACCATTCGTCGGGCTCAACTGCGGCGGACTTTCGGAATCGCTGCTGGAGGCGACATTATTCGGGTACAAAAAGCCGGCTTTCACCAGCGGCGCGAAGGTAACGCCCGGATATTTCGAAGAGGCGAATGGCGGGACGCTCGTGCTGGATGAACTCGGTGAATTGAGCCCCAAGCTGCAATCAAGCTTGTTGCGTGTGCTTCAGGAACGCACGTTCTCCCGCCTTGGGGGTCTTACGCACATGACGAGCGACTTCCGCTTGATCTGTACGAGCAGCACGTCATTGGTGGACAAGGTCAAGGCCGGGGATTTTCGCTCCGATCTTTATTATCGCATCAATGTAAACCTGCTGCGCGTTCCGCCCTTGCGCGAACGGCGAGAAGACATCCTTTCATTGGCGCTGTTGTTTCTGGATCAATTCAACAGCAATTTCGACAAGAAGGCTGGACCCTTTGTGCCTGAGGCGCTTGCAGCGCTGGAAGCAGCCCATTGGACCGGCAATGTGCGCGAATTGCAGCACGTGATCGAGCGCGCGGTCGTGGTCAACGTCAGAGGGCCGATCGTCGTCGCCGACCTCGGATTGGGCGCCCATGATCGCGCGGCCGGTGATCATGAAGCTGCGCGCCCGGCATCTTTTGAGGAGGCCAGGGAGCGCTTCGAGCGGGCTTATTTCATCGATCTTCTGCATTCGGTTGGCGGCAATGTCTCGGAGGCCGCACGGCAATCGCATATTTCACGGCAGGCGCTGCACCGCTATTTGAAGCAGCTCGGCATTGTAACCAAATCTTAACACCTGTTACGAAACCGTTACAGCGCCCGCGCCACAGCGTACGGGCAAAGCGCCGGCAAGGCTCGCGAAAGCGTGATTGTCTGTTGCAACATAGGGTCCCCAAAGCAAGGTTGGTTCCAACGCGAATTCGTTCGCGCGCAATGGGGTATTTTATCATGCAACGGATCGCGCAAACCATCATCGGCCTCGCCGTCTTAATCGCTACATCGCTGCTATTGTTTCCATCGACCGCCGAGGCTGTGCCGTCATACACGCGCCGATACGGATTCGATTGCAACTCCTGCCACACGATGTGGGGCGCTTTGAACGCAGCGGGCGTCACCTTCAGGCTGAGCGGCTACCGCGCGATGTTCGGCAAGGACCTGGTGCCGATCGAGGAAGGGCATGACATCAATATTCCCGGCGTCAATGTAAAGATCCCGATGAGCCTGCCGCTCTCCTTCGTCACCGGCGTCGGCTTCGATCAGCGCACCGAGAAGCGCACGGCCTTCGACGGCACCGTAACCACGCGGCGCGGGGCTACCGGCGCTCTGGAGGATGCCAGCATCTTCCTGACCTCGCCGATCGGCGACCGGTTCTCCGCCTTCGTCGAGTTTCCGATGTATGAAACGCGGGCATGGGAATTCACCCCTGTCGGTCAATCGGGGCCCACGGCCGACAATACCCCCGGCGGAGCCAACGACAAAACCCCGTTCCGGAACTTCCAGTTCAACACCGAGAAGCCGGTCTTCGAGGTCGCAAAATTCTTCTGGAATAACCTGCTCGGAGATACTGCGCCGCGCGACAGCGTGAACGGCCTCGTCGGCATTACCCATCTTCCGCTGGCCTATTCGCCGGGCAAGGTGAGGCTGTCGGTCAACCAATACCCGATCTACGAGTATCGGGCTTTGGAACTGCTCAGTCCGAACCATACGAGCCTCATGGGCGGCGCGAATGATCTGTTCAGGCTGAGCGAGCCGCAGATTCTCGGCGAACTGAACGGCATGTGGGTTCCGGGCGGAGCTGTGACCGACAGCGCCAAGAAGGAAACGCTCTGGCTGGAATACCACGTTGGCATGACCAACGCTCACAACGACAACGCCAATAACAATGCGCAGTTCGGTGGCTATGGGCGCATCGTCGGACGCTGGTACAACCAGTCGCTTGGCTTCTTCGGGT
>JBGQCE010000217.1:0-6287 GCA_041495185.1 Bradyrhizobium sp. | reverse complement strand
CTTCCGCGCCGCTGTCGAAATATTTTCCCTACCACACACGGCTGTGCCGGCCGGTCGGCCTGTCGTTCGAAGACCGCACCACGGTGTGCCGTTACGCCATCAACCGGATCGGCTTCGGCTACGACACCAAGAACATCCTCGATTTGATGCGCTTTCTGTTTCCGCTGCCGATCCCGCAGCGCTGGCGGCGGCGGATGATCGCGTTCGGCTCCGGCGATCCCACCAAGATCATCTGCTCGGCGCTGATTGCGCAGGCGTTCGACGCCGTGCGCTACCCGATACTGCCCAAGATCACGCGCGCCGGCTCCAGGCAGGCCCGGCGCGAGATCCTGCACATCCGCGATTCCTCGCTCTACATGCCGCGCGATTTCGACATCTCGCCCTATTTCGAAATCGTCAAACCCACCATCGTGCAAGGTTTCGACTACACGTCCCTGCACTGGGCCGACAAGCAAAAGCCGCTCCGGGAGGTAGCGGGCGAATTCGGCCCGTTTCCAGAGACGATCGGGTCGCCGCCGCTTGTTCCTGAAGAGATTGACCAGGAAACGCCGTTTCCTGCTGAAGAAGTAATGCTGGTTACCGGGGAGACGACGCTGGTCGAGCGCGTCACGGTATCAGAGCATTTTCTGTTCGTCGAATATGTTCCGGAGCGCCGTGCCCGGCCGCGCGACCGGGCCTCGGAGTTCGCGGCTTAGGACGCGCCAACTCTCATTGACTTGCTGGTGCGGTGTTCGCTGCTGCCTTCACCTCGGATGCGTCGCCGGCGCTGCTGGCAGAATTCAGGCGTCTTTCCTTCACCAATCCATAGATCGCCGGTATCACGATCAGCGTCAGCAGGGTCGATGAGATCATGCCGCCGATCATCGGCACGGCGATCCGCTGCATGATTTCGGAACCGGTGCCGGTACTCCACATAATCGGCAGCAGGCCCGCCATGATGGCGACCACCGTCATCATTTTCGGGCGCACCCGCTCGACCGCGCCTTCCATGATGGCATCATAGAGATCGCGCCGGGTCAGCTCGCGGCCTTCGGCCCCGCGTCTGGCTTTGATGTTGGCAAGAGCATGGTTGAGGTAGATCAGCATCACCACGCCGGTTTCGGCGGCGACGCCTGCGAGCGCGATGAAGCCGACGATGACGGCCACCGAAAGATTGAAGCCGAGCCCCCACATCAGCCAGATCCCGCCGACCAGGGCGAAGGGCAGCGAGAGCATGACGATCATCGTGTCAGTGATGGTGCGGAAGTTGAGATACAGCAGCAGAAAGATGATCGTGAGCGTGACCGGCACCACGATCTTCAGGCGCGCCGCCGCGCGTTCGAGATATTCGTACTGGCCGCTCCACATGACGTAATAGCCGGGCGGAAACTGGATGCTGGCCTGCACCGCCCGCTGCGCGTCGGCGACGTAGCTGCCGAGATCGCGGTCGCGGATGTCGACGTAGATGTAGGTGGCGAGCTGCCCGTTTTCGGTGCGGATCGATGTCGGGCCGCGCGCCGGGGCCACCTTCGCCACCTCTCCCAATGGCACTGCACCGCCATTCGGCATCGGCACCAGAACATCATTGGCGATAGCCTGCGGATTGCTCCTGAGATCACGGGGATAGCGCATGTTGACGCTGAACCGCTGGCGGCCTTCTACCGTGGTGGTCACGGTCTGGCCGCCAAGCGCTGTGCCGATCACGTCCTGGACGTCCTGGACCATGATGCCATAGCGCGCCAAAGCCGCGCGGTCCGGCGTCACGTCGAGGTAATAGCCGCCGATTCCGCGCTCTGCGTAGGCCGACGACGTTCCGGGAACGGCTTTCAGGACCTGCTCGACCTGTTTCGCAAGCTTGTCGATCTCGACCAGGTCGGTGCCGATCACCTTGACCCCGATCGGGGTACGGATTCCGGTCGACAGCATGTCGATGCGCGCCTTGATCGGCATGGTCCAGGCGTTGGACACGCCTGGAAACTGCAACGCCTTGTCCATTTCCGCGATCAGGCCGTCGACCGTCACGCCGGGACGCCATTGCTCCTTCGGTTTAAGGTTGACGACCGTCTCGAACATCTCGGACGGTGCCGGATCGGTCGCGGTCGCCGCGCGGCCCGCCTTGCCATAGACGGAGGTTACTTCCGGAAACGATCGGATGATCCTGTCCTGGGTCTGCATCAGCTCGGCCGCCTTGGTGACGGATATGCCGGGCAGCGTGGTCGGCATGTAAAGCAATGTGCCTTCGTTCAGGCTCGGCATGAACTCGGTGCCAAGCTGACGTGCAGGCCAGATCGTGACCGCGAGAATGGCCAGAGAGACAAGGATCACCAGCACCTTGGCGCGCATCACGGTCGCGATCACAGGCCGATAGATCCAGATCAGGAAACGATTGATCGGATTGCTGTGCTCCGGAACGATCCGCCCGCGGACGCAAACCACCATCAGCGCGGGCACCAGCGTGACCGAGAGCATGGCTGCCGCCGCCATCGAAAAGGTCTTGGTGAACGCAAGCGGACTGAACAACCGCCCCTCCTGCGATTCCAGCGTGAAGATCGGCATGAACGAGACGGTGATGATCAGCAGGCTGAAAAACAGCGCCGGCCCGACCTCGGAGGCCGCCTCGATCAGGACCGCGACCCGCGAGCGTCCCGGTTCGGCCCGTTCAAGGTGCTTGTGGGCATTCTCTATCATCACGATGGCCCCATCGATCATGGCGCCGATGGCAATCGCAATACCGCCGAGGCTCATGATGTTGGCCCCGAGGCCCAGCAGCTTCATGGTTCCGAACGCCATCAGGATGCCGACCGGCAGCATGACGATCGCCACCAGCGCGCTGCGGAAATGCAGCAGGAAGATGATGCAGACCAGCGCCACGATAACGCTTTCCTCAAGCAGCGTGCGCTTGAGGGTTTCAATGGCGGCGTAGATCAGATTGGAGCGGTCATAGACCGGAACGATTTCGACCGAACCCGGCAGACTGCTCGCGATTTCCTTGAAACGCTTCTTTACATTCTCGATCACATCGAGCGCATTGACGCCGAAGCGCTGCAGCACGATGCCGCTGGCGACTTCGCCTTCCCCGTTCAGTTCGGTAATGCCGCGCCGCTCGTCCGGGCCGAGCTCGACGCGCGCGACGTCGCGCAGCAGGACCGGCGTTCCGTTGCTGGTTTTGAGCACGATGTTGCCGAGGTCATTGATGCCCTTCAGATAACCCTTGCCGCGAATGACATATTCGAATTCGGAGAGTTCGACGGTGCGGCCGCCGACATCGGCGTTGCTGGCACGGATCGCATCGCGCATCTTCTGCATGGTGATGCCGAGATCGCGCATCCGCTGCGGATCGAGGATGACGTTGTACTGGCGGACGAAGCCGCCGACGCTTGCGACCTCGGCCACGCCTTCGGCCTTGGCGAGCGCGAATTTCAGGTTCCAGTCCTGAATGGTGCGCGTGTCCGAGAGGTTCAATTCCCTTGATATCACGGCGTACTGGTAGACCCAGCCGACGCCGGTGGCATCCGGGCCCATGGTCGGCGCCACGCCCGCCGGCAGCCGGGATGCTGCCCCGTTGAGGAATTCCAGAACCCGCGAGCGGGCCCAGTAGATGTCGGTACCGTCTTCGAAAATGACGTAGACGAACGACACCCCGAAGAAGGAAAATCCCCGCACCACCTTGGATCGCGGCACGGTAAGCATTGCCGTCGTCAGCGGATAGGTGACCTGGTCCTCGATGACCTGCGGCGCCTGTCCCGGATATTCCGTATAGACGATCACCTGGGTGTCGGAGAGATCCGGGATGGCGTCGAGCGGCAGATGCACAAGCGCATAGATTCCGGCGGCGGCGGCAAAGCCTGTGCCGAAGAACACCAGCAACAAATTGCGCGCCGACCAGGCGATCAGACGGGCGATCATTGCCGGGCTCCCGCGTCGGAGAAGCCCTTCAGCGCTGCCTTCAGATTGCTTTCGGCATCGATCAGGAAATTGGCCGAGACGACGACAGGCTCGCCTTCGGTGACGCCCTCGCGGATTTCGACATAGCCGCCGCCGCGATGGCCAAGTTTCACGTCGCGTGGCTCGAAACGCCCCTGGCCTTTTTCGACGAAGACAGCCTGCCGGCTGCCGGTGTCGAGGACTGAGCTTTCCGGAACGGCGAGTACTGGCTGCGGGCTGCCGGTATCAATCTCCGCATCGACATACATATCCGGCAGCAGTGCCGCATCGGGGTTCGCCAGTTCAACTCTGACGCGGACAGTGCGGGTCTCCCGGTTCACCTGCGGATAGATCACATTGATCTTCCCGGTGAACTCGCGGCCAACAAAGCCGCGCGCTCTGACAATGACGGACTGACCGGCGCCAAGCGCGCCAAGATCGCGTTCCGCGACATCGACCATCGCCCAGACGACGGATGTATCCGCAACCCGAAACAGCACGTCGCCGGGCTGCGCGCGCATCCCTTCGATGGCACTGCGTTCCAGAACGATGCCGTCGCGCGGCGCCGTCCATTCGATGACGATCGGAACCGCGCCGTTCTTTTCCATGGCGGCGATCGCAGCTTCGGGAACGTCGAGGTTCATCAGCCGCTGACGCGAGCCGCGTCCATACGCTACGGAGCCGCCCGTGGTCTTGGAGTTGATGGTCGCGATGTATTCGGCGGCAGCCGCGGAGATCAACGGGCTATAGATTTCCATCAGCGGCTGGCCCTTGGCGACCCTGGTGCCCGTCGTGACGTTGGTAATTTTCTGAACCCAGCTTTCCGATCGCATCGAGATGACCGACACTCGACGTTCGTCGAGCTGAATGGTTCCCGGCGCTCGGATCGCCGTGCGGATGACTCGCGGCGCTGCGGGCTCGGACTTGACGCCAGTCCGTTGTATCTTTCCGGGTGACAGCTTCACCGACCCGTCATCGGCATCTTCGCCCTCGTAGACCGGGATGTAATCCATCCCCATCGAATCCTTTTTCGGGGTCGGCGAGGTGTCGGGCAGCCCCATCGGGTTGCGGTAGAACCTGATCTTGCGGTCCGTCGCCACCGCCGTTGCGGGCGCAGCGGCCGGTTCTTCCTCGAAGCTGATATCCGCGCTGGGCGGCACGGCCCGATAGTCGCGTCCGTCCGGCGTCTTCCTGGGCGTCAGCGAGTAGAGAGGACGCCCGTCCGGATCCTGATAGTAGACCGGATCGCCGCTGGTCTGCGCCGCCGCCGGCGAAACCAGCGCCACGTTCGATGCGTCTGTCCAATGAAGGTACCCGCGGACACCGATGAATCCGCCACCCGCTGCCGCTATCAAAGCGACGACGGCGACACTGGCGAGGATGGCGGGCTTCATTTCTGCGCCGTGATGACGAGCTTGGTTTCGACCGTCCCGGTCTCGCCTTGCACCTTCGCGCCGAGCGAGAGCAGCCACTTTCCTTCCATGCCGAAGGCCGCCTTGAAGCGGTAGCTGCCCGGCTCGCCGCCCGGCTCCCGCGCGATCTTGGTGGCCATCTCCGGCATGCCCTCAGGAGCCATGTCGAGACGGGTTGCGAAGATAACTGCGTCCGGCACCGGCTTGCCGGTCTTCTTGTTGACCAGCTGGACCGTGACGATTTTGTCCTTGCCGACGGCAACCGTCGGCTCGACGAGCTTGAATTCATAGTCCTTGATATCGGCGCGGGCGATGCCGGCCGAACCGATCACGGCAATGCCGACGAGCGCAGCCCGGAAGGCGCGCGAGATGTTGAACTTTTTCATTTTGAAAACCTCTGCTGTCGTGGTCCTGCCGCAACGCGGCATGCGTCGATCCGCGCGATCAAGTCGCGCGGCAGCTAACGGCGTCGCGACGCCGTTCAGACCAGAATTCGAGGTGGATGTTCGGGAGGTGGGTGGCCGAGGCCATCCGGCCGGGAATCGTTTTGCCGGGTAGCAATATCGTCCGAAGCAGTGAGGAAGGGATGGACGACCGCCGCCGACATGCCCGCGAAGGATTTGGACATGCAGGCCGCCACACACGCGCACTTGTCGCAACCGACGGGTGCGGGTGCCTTCGATGGACAGCACGGCATGTCGTTTGCCATCTCGTCCATCGTATCCGACGAGGACATCTCATCCGCCATTGCCGGCATTGAAGCGTGCGGAGACGCTTCCGCCATGACAGGCCGGGAAGCCGAAGCCAGCGCAAGGCCCGCGATCATCAAGACCGCGAGCAGCCGGCGTATGGCAGAGTAGCGCTTCACGAGATCAGGTTCTCACAAACTTGAAGCGATGGAAAGCATTGCATTCTACATCACGTTGATTCTATCCGGCCCGCATTGATCGGTATCAAGCTGCCAAACGCGCG
>JBGQCE010000216.1:0-6292 GCA_041495185.1 Bradyrhizobium sp. | reverse complement strand
TATAGGCCTCATAGAGCACGCGCTCGTCTTTCTCGAGATCGACGCCGATCACCATCTGCGCGTGCTCGCCCAGAATGTCGCGGGCGCTACGCAGGAAGGCGCAGGCCTCGTGCGGTTCGAAATTTCCGAGCGTCGAACCCGGGAAAAATCCGACCTTCGGCATCGCGGCGACCGGGTCGGGCAATGAGAACGGGGCGGTAAAATCCGCTGCCACCGGATAGACGTCGAGATCGGGGAAATCCTCGCGCAAGGCATCAGCCTGCGCTTTGAGGAAGTCGCCGGAAATATCCACGGGAACGTAGGCGCCGAACGCGCATTCGTTCAACAGCAGCCGGACTTTGGTGGTCGCGCCGGCGCCGAATTCAACCAGTGCGGCTCCCTCGGGGATGCTTGCCGATATCGCGCTGCCGCGGTCGCGCAGGATCGAAAGTTCAGTGCGCGTCGGATAGTATTCCGGCAGCACCGTTATCTGCTCGAACAGTTCCGAACCCGCGGCGTCGTAGAAATATTTCGGCGACAGCCGCTTCGGGTGCTGCGACAAATTCTCCAACACGTCGCCGGCAAATGCCGAGGCTTGTTCATCGAAAGGATGCGCTTTAGCCAAAGCGGGGGCATTCATGACAATCTCCCGAACGCGCTTTCCGGCGCGGTTGAATTCGAATGAAATCAGGTGGCGTAGTCGGCAAGCCGCAGTCCCGTGAATTGCCAGCGATGATGCGGATAAAAGAAGTTGCGATAGGTAATACGGCTGTGCCCTTCCGGAGTTGCAAGCGACGAGCCGCGCAGCACCAGCTGATTGACCATGAACTTGCCGTTATATTCCCCGAGCGCGCCCTCGATCGCCCGGTAGCCGGGATAGGGGGCGTAGGCGCTGCGGGTCCATTGCCAGACGATCCCGAACGCGTCGTTGAGATGGCCGGCACGAGCTGCGACCTCCCATTCCATTTCGGTCGGCAGATGCTTGCCGCTCCAGCGCGCGAAGGCATCCGCCTCATAATAGCTGACGTGGCAGACCGGGGCGGCGGCATCGATGCGCTTCAGCCCACCGAGCGTCATCACCTGCCACTCGCCGTCGATTTCGCGCCAGTGGCCGGGCGCCCGCCATTGTTCGCCTTCGACGGCCGCGAAGCCGTCCATCAGCCATAGCGTCGGCGTCGAGTAGCCGCCATCTTTCATGAAGGCGAGCCATTCGGCATTGGTGACAAGATTGCGCGCCAACCTGACGGGGCCGACCAGCGCCCGGTGCGCCGGTTTCTCATTGTCGAAATGGAATGTTTCGCTGGCATGCCCGATGGTGTGAATGCCCTCATTGACGTTGACCCATTCATCACCGCCGCGGGTTGAGGCTGGAAATTTCCACAGGGGATCGTAAGCCGGCGGAATCGGGTTCTGGGCAAACGCATGCAGGATGTCGGTCAACATCAATTCCTGATGCTGCTGCTCGTGATTGAGGCCGACTTCGACCAGCGGCGCGATCGCCGCCAGGGTGGCTTCGCCAGCCTCGTGAAAGAATTTCACGACCGCGGCGTCGACATGCCGGCGGTAGGCGGTGATTTCCTCGGCGCCTGGACGGGTCAGGTGGCCGCGCTGGTGACGGGCGTGCCGCGGCCCGGCGCTGACATAGTAGGAATTGAAGAGATACGCATAATCGGGGTGGAATGGCTTGTAGCCCTTGCAGTGTTCGCCGAGCAGGAATTGCTCGAAGAACCAGGTGGTATGGGCGCGGTGCCATTTTGCCGGGCTTGCATCCGGCATGGACTGGATCAACTGATCCTCTGGCGTCAGGGGGGCGGCGCGGCGCTCGGTCTCGTTTCGCACGCCAAGGAAGGCTTCCACCAGATCCTGGGCGAGGCTGCCGGAATCGGAGAATAATGATGGGCAAGGGGCAGTAACCGTGGCCGCAGCGGATGCTGGTTTCGTCACGAGTATCTCCGGTTGGGGAGAGAACATTGCTCTGGCAGACGGGTTCCCCGACAATAGCCTGTCCTAGATAGGGGCTTCCATCCGGGATAAAAGCCTTCCGAGGCTATTATGATGTTGGTGCCTCCCGGCTATGTGACCGGGCCCCGGGGACATGCAGACGGGCCGGGCGGCGCATGCCAGCTCCCCGCCATTTTACTTTGGATGCACAACGCTTTGGGGTACATATATGACAATATCGGGTTTAACGGGCTGATACGGGCCCGCGGGCTACGCCGCAGGGGCAGTGCTCCCCAAGAGGAAGAGAATATGAGCATCGAACAATTTATCGAGAACGAAGTGAAGTCGAACGACGTCGTGCTGTTCATGAAGGGAACGCCGCAGTTTCCGCAGTGCGGTTTTTCCGGGCAGGTGGTGCAGATCCTTGATCACGTCGGGGTCGGCTATAAGGGCCTGAACGTCCTGGAATCCGCCGAGCTGCGCGACGGCATCAAGACCTATTCCAACTGGCCGACCATTCCGCAGCTTTACGTCAAGGGCGAGTTCGTCGGCGGCTGCGACATCATCCGCGAGATGTTCCAGGCCGGCGAGCTGCAACAGCTTCTTGCCGACAAGGGCGTCACGGTCAGCGCGGCTGCCTCCGCCTGAGCTTCCCCGCGCGCCAGATCGGCACGGCGCGGCTGGAAGTTATTGTTGCCGACATCACAAGCCTGCGCGTTGACGCCATCGTCAACGCCGCGAATACCTCGCTGCTCGGCGGCGGCGGCGTCGATGGCGCGATCCATCGCGCGGCCGGGCCGGAGCTGTTAGCCGAATGCCGCACGCTGCATGGCTGCGAGACCGGCGACGCCAAAATCACCAGAGGTTACCGGTTGCCGGCGCGGCATGTGATTCATGCCGTCGGTCCGGTCTGGCACGGCGGTAGCCAGGGCGAAGATCAGGCGCTGGCGTCGTGCTATCGACGCGCCATCGAACTGTGCCAGGCCCATGGCCTCGCCTCGATTGCCTTTCCTGCCATTTCCACCGGCGTCTATCGTTTTCCCGCCGATCGCGCGGCGCGGATCGCGGTCGCGGCGACGCTAAATGCGCTCGCCACGGCGCCCGCGGTCAGCCGAATTATCTTCTGCTGCTTCTCGAACGACAGCGCCCGGCTGCACGCGCAGTCGATGGCGGACACCGGCAGCCCTTGTGCCGATTGAGCCGGCCGCTAAACTCCCCGGCAAATTCGGGGAGGAAACATGGATTTAGGTCATGCATTGAGGTCGATTGCCTGCGGAGGTCTGCTAGCGATCGCGGCGGCGTCATCGGTTAGCGCGGAAGGCACCTTCGATATTCCGCCCGGAGCGCATTTCAACCTGCAAAAACTCGAGCGCGTCGGCGACTATCTGCGCGACCAGATTGCGCAGGGAAAGATTCCCGGTGCGATCGTGCTGATCCGGCAGCACGGCAAGACAGTCTATCACGAACATTTTGGCGTGCGCGACGTCGCAACCAGGCTGCCGATGACCGATGACACGATCTTCCGGCTGTTTTCGATGACCAAGCCCATCACCAGCGTGGTGGCGATGATGTTGATCGAGGAGGGTAAGCTTCGGCTCGACGATCCCATCGCCAAATACATTCCGTCCTTCGCTGACATAAAAGTCGGCGTCGAGAACAAAGCGGAGGATGGCACGAAGACGCTCGCGCTGGTACCCCCGAAACGGCCGCCGACCATCCTCGACCTGATGCGCCAGACATCGGGAATTACCTATGGCTTTTACGGCGACAGCCTGGTCCGCAAGACCTATGCCCGCGCCGACATCTACGCCGGCGATTTCGACAACGCCGAATTCGCTGAGCGCATCGCAAAACTGCCGCTGCATGACCAGCCGGGGACGCTATGGCAATACGGTCACTCCACCGACGTCCTCGGGCGGATCATGGAGCTGGTGTCCAGAAAATCTCTGTTCGCGATTGAGAAGGAAAAGCTGTTCGCTCCGCTCGGCATGAACAGCACCAGCTTCTATGTCACCGATATGCAAAAGCAGAAGCTGATCGCAAAGCCTATGCCGAACGACAGCGACTTCCGGGTCGGTTTCGAGAGTTATCCGGAGGTCTTGATGAAGTGGGAATCCGGCGGCGGCGGAATGGTCTCGACGCTTTCGGACCTCGCCCGCTTCACAGAGATGGTGCTGAACGGCGGCAAGCTCAACGGCAGGCAATACCTCACCCCCAAGGCCTTCGAGATGATGACCTCGGACCAAGTCGGCCCGGGTTCGGGCGTCGGACGCGACTATTTCTATTTCCCCGGCGATGGCTTCGGCTACGGGCTCGGTTTCGGTGTGCGCACCGACCCCGGCAACGCCAAGCCGCCGCCGGCGGGCTCGCTGGGCGAGTTGAAATGGGACGGCGCCAGCGGCTGCCTTTTCGTGATCGACCGCAAGCAGGATATGTTCTTCGTGCTGCTGGAGCAGACCCCCTCGGAGCGGCAGCGCATTCAGCCAGCGGTGAAGAGGCTGATCTATGAAGCGATGGAGAACTGACGGGTCCATGTGCCGGCGCAGCGTCGCGGCGGCGCTTGCCTTTCTGATTCCAGCGATCGCGGTCGGATGGCCTGACATCGGCAACGCGGAATCGCAGTCCCTGGTCACGGCAAGTTTTTCGCGCGAAAAACTGCAGCGCGTCGGCGATTATATCCGCAACGAAATTTCGACCGGCACGATCCCTGGTGCTGTCCTGCTGATCCAGCAGCACGGTCAACCCGTCTATTTCGAAAAATTCGGCGTGCGCGACGTCGAAAGCCGGCGTCCGATGACCGCGGATACGATCTTCCGGCTTTACTCGATGTCGAAACCGGTCACGTCAGTCGCGGCGATGATGCTGGTGGAAGATGGCAAGCTCTCTCTCGGCGATCCCGTTTCAAAATACATCCCTGCGTTCGCCGATGTGAAGGTCGGCGTCGAGAAGCGCGATGAGAGATCGGGCCTTGCGCTCGAACCAGTCAACCGTCCGATCACGATCGAAGACCTGATGCGGCAAACCTCGGGTCTCACCTACGGCTTCTATGGCGATAGCGCCGTGCGGAAGCTCTATGCGCAGGCCGACCTCTTCAACGGCGATCTCAGCAATGCCGAATTCGTCGAGCGCATCGTGAAAATCCCGTTGGCCGAGCAGCCAGGAACGCTGTGGGATTACGGTCACTCGACCGATGTTCTCGGTCGCGTCATTGAAGTCGTCTCGGGACAGTCGCTGTTTCAATTCGAAAAGCAACGGCTGCTCGATCCCCTTGGCATGACCGACACCGCCTTTTACGTCGCGGATGCGACGAAGTATCCACTCATTGCCGAACCGATGCCCGACGACCGCTCGATCGGTCCTGTGGCCGGGATCAGGGATCCGCGGGCGCCGCGGCGCTGGGAATCCGGCGGCGCGGGTATGGTGGGGACGATCGGCGACTACGCGCGGTTCGCGCAAATGCTGCTGAACGGCGGCACATTTGACGGCAGGCGTTACCTCAAGCCTGAGACCATCGCCTTGATGACATCCGACCATATCGGGCCGGAGAAAAAAATTGCCCGCGACGATTTCTATTTTCCTGGCGCGACAAGCGGGTACGGCCTTGGCTTTGCCGTGCGCACTTCGCAGCCGCCAAATACATCGTGGCCGCTTGGCGAATACCGCTGGGACGGCGTCGCCGGCACCTTCTTCTTTATCGATCCGAAGGACGATATGTTCGCAATCTTCATGGTGCAGACGCCGTCGCAGCGCGGACGGGTTCAACTGGCGCTGAAGACATTGATCTATCAGGCGCTTGGGAAATGAGTGTTGCCAACAAACGTCATTGCGAGCCAACGGGTCGCGCGAATGCGCGCCCGATGACAGGCTCCGCGAAGCAATCCATAGCTACAACACCTGGATTGCTTCGTCGCTAACGCTCCTCGCAATGACGACAACGAGGAAAACGCCATGCTGAACCATGAAAATCGCGTGCGGGACGAATTTACCCGGCAGGCGGAAACGTTTTCGTCCTCATCGGCGATTACCGATGCGGCATTGACGCAGCGGTTCATCACGGCGCTGGGCGAGGCTATCAAGGGATCGGTGCTTGACGTCGCCTGCGGCCCGGGCATCCTGAGTGCGGCGATTGCGAAGACCGCCCGCGAGGTGGTGGCGTTCGACCTCACGCCGCAAATGCTGAAAAAGGCGGCGCAGCGCTGCGCCGAGGCCGGGGTCGACAACGTCACCTTCCGCGAAGGCAATGCTTCCGAGCTGCCGTTTGCCGATGCGGCTTTCGATGCCGTGGTGACGCGGCTCTCGGTGCACCATTTCGATCAGCCAAAGCGCGTGATGTCGGAGATATTCCGCGTGCTGCGGCGAGGGGGCCGTTTTG
>JBGQCE010000215.1:0-6313 GCA_041495185.1 Bradyrhizobium sp. | reverse complement strand
CGGCCTTCGCGAAGGCCGGGCTTCCCGTTCTACTACTTAAGACGTAGCCCTGGTTCTCAGAACCAGGGCTCTATCTCCGATTTGACGCGTTTTCCTGACGCGAACCGGATCAGCCGCGGGTGCGGGAGCGGATCATGAAGCTGTCGAAGGTATATTCCGCAACCTGCCACCACAGATACTGGTCGGAGCGATAGGCCTGCATCGCGTCGATGGTCTTCTTGAAGTCGGCGTTCTTCGCGGAAATTTCAGCCCACAATTCGTTGGTCGCCTTGAGGCAGGCTTCCAATACTTCGGTCGTGAAGGGACGAAGCTGCGTGCCGCCCGCGACGAGACGTTTCAGCGCCGACGGATTCTGCATGTCGTAGCGCGCGGCCATCCAGCTATTGGCCTGTGCGGCTGCACTGGCGAGAATGGCCTGATAGTTCTTCGGCAAAGAATTCCACTTCTCGAGATTGCAGAAAGCGTGCACCGCCGTGCCGCCCTCCCAGAAGCCGGGATAATAATAGTACTTGGCGACCTTCTGAAAACCGAGCTTCTCGTCGTCATATGGCCCGACCCACTCGGCCGCGTCGATGGTTCCCTTCTCGAGTGCCGGGTAGATGTCGCCACCGGCAATCTGCTGAGGTATGACGCCAACCTTCTGCAGCACCTGCCCGGCAATTCCTCCGATGCGGAACTTCAGTCCGGAGAGATCGGCAACGGTCTTGATCTCCTTGCGGAACCAGCCGCCCATCTGGGTGCCGGTATTGCCGGCGTGAAATCCGATCACTCCAAATTTCTTGAAGAATTCGTTGCCGAGCTCCATGCCGCCGCCCTGGTACCACCAGGAGTTCTGCTGGCGCGCATTGAGCCCGAACGGCACCGAAGCATAGATCGCGAATGTCGGATCCTTGCCGACATAATAATACGACGCGGTGTGGCTCATCTCGATGGTGCCGTTGGAGGTTGCGTCGAGCGCCTGCAGACCCGGAACGATTTCACCGGCCCCGAACACCTGAATCTGAAACTTGTTGTCGGTCATTTCGGCGACGTATTTCGACAATTCGACGGCGCCGCCATAGATCGTGTCAAGCGACTTCGGGAAACTAGACGTCATGCGCCACTTGATCTCGGGCGAGGATTGCGCAATCGCCGGCGAGGCCACCGCGGTCGCTGCGGCACCGGTTGCGGACACTTTCAAAAAATCACGACGCTTCATCTAAGGCATCTCCTTGTTGGGGGCGTTTCCCAGATTTCTGGAGCAGGTCTGTCGGCGAAGCGATTTCCACGCGTCAACCGAAGGCGCTCTGGCGGGGGGCTTAACACGGAAGTTTGGCCGCGGAATACGCGACAATGGCATGACAGCACTGTTTAAACGAAAGTCGCATAACGGGCGGAAGTCACCTAGGCGGCGGCGATAACGCCCTGGAGCTGATCGCGGACCTTTGCACCGATCGCACGATAGATCGCCGCGTGCGGTCCATCCGGCTCGCTTTCCACCACGGGCGTTCCCGAATCGGAGGTGACGCGAATCGACATGTGCAGCGGAATCTCGCCCAGAAACGGCACGCCAAGCCGCTCGGCCTCGTGCCGCGCGCCGCCGTGACCGAAGATATCCGATCGGGTGCCGCAATGCGGGCACTGAAAATAACTCATGTTCTCGACAATGCCGAGAACCGGCACATTGACCTTCTTGAACATCGCGAGCCCACGCCGCGCATCGATCAGGGAAAGATCCTGCGGCGTCGAAATAATGATCGCACCCTTGAGCGGTACATTCTGCGCCAGCGTCAGTTGCGCATCGCCGGTACCGGGAGGCATGTCGACCACGAGAATATCGAGCGTGCCCCAGGCGACATCCCGCAGCATCTGGGTGATGGCCGACATCACCATCGGCCCGCGCCAGATCATCGCGGTATCCTCCTCGACCAGAAACCCGATCGACATGATCGCAAGGCCGAAACGCTGAAGCGGAATCATTTTCCTGTCGTCGTTCAGCTTTGGCTTCTCGCGGATGCCGGTCAGCCTCGGTACCGATGGCCCGTAAATGTCGGCGTCGAGCAGGCCGACGCGCAAGCCGAGATCGCGCAGGCCCAGCGCCAGATTGAGCGCGGTCGTCGATTTCCCGACGCCGCCCTTGCCGGAAGCCACCGCGATGACCGCGGCAATGCCGGGAATTTCCGACTGCTTCGACATCGGCGACACCGGACTTTGCGGCGGCCGATGCGCCGACACCGGCGCGACACCTCCCGCATGGCGATGCGGCGGCGGTGCTGCGGCGGCGCCGGCCTTGCGTTCGGCGGTCAGCGCGATCATGGCGACGGTGACGCCGGGAATGGCGCGCACGGCCGCCTCCGTCTCGGCCCGAACGCTTTCCCACGCGCGCGCCTCCGTGGCGTCGACATTGATCGAGAAAAACACCTTGCCGTCGTTGACGGTGATGGCCGACAAGACATCGGCGTCGGTCAAGGCGACGCCGCGCGGCGACTTTACCTTGGCCAGTGAATCAAGAACCTGTTGCTGCGTCACACTCACGGCGCATCTCCTGACGATGTTCGGATGCGACCCATAGAGCGGTCCGGCGCAAAAGGCTACCTCGCCCCGACATCATCCCGGCGCTCGGAGGGTGCCGATCCTGCGGCCTCCTTGGCGGCCTCGTAATTCAATTCGATCATCACGCCGTTCGGGTCATTGACGAAGATCTGCCAGAGATCGCCGCCCGGAACCTGCCGGGAATCGAATTCGAACCCTTTGGATACCAATCGCTGCTTCATGCCGGCAAAACCCTGGCTGATGAAAGCGACGTGATGGACCACGCCGGAATCGGGCTTTTGCGGCTCGTCGGTCTTGGAAATATCGACCAGATGCACCACCGGTTTGCCCTCGCTGTACATCCATGCCCCCGGGAAGGCGAAGTTGGGCCGAGGGCCTTTCTCCAGGCCCAGAACATCTTCGTAGAACCTGACGGTGTCGCCCAGTTTCCGGGTCCGGATGTTGAAATGATCGAGCACGCCCACGCTGACGCCCATGCGATGACACTCCCTTTTTTTGTGAATTCGTTGGGTAGGCCGATCCTAGCACGAAACCCTGCCCGCGCGCCAAACGAAGGCGTTGCCCTCCGTGACGCAGGGTTTATGGTGCGGCCTCCACATCCCCCCAGGGCAGGCCTGTTCGGCTATCGAACCGGCCCGCCGGCCTCCCTCAGAACACCGCCCGGCCCGCTCAATGTCGCCGGCAAAACCCCAAGGTAGCACACATGGCTAAAGTCGCTTTTCTCGGTCTCGGCGTGATGGGTTTCCCGATGGCAGGACACCTCGTCAAAAAGGGTGGCCACGAGGTGACCGTGTACAACCGCACCGCGGCGAAGGCGAAGCAATGGGTCGAGAAATTCGGCGGGCGTGCCGCACCGACGCCAAAGGCCGCGGCTGAAGGCCAGGATTTGGTGATGTGCTGCGTCGGCAACGACAACGACCTTCGCGCAGTCACCCTTGGCGCTGACGGCGCCTTCGCCGGCATGAAGAAGGGTGCCACCTTCGTCGATCACACCACCGCTTCCGCCGAAGTGGCGCGCGAACTCGACGTTGCCGCCGATAAGGCCGGGTTCAAGTTCGTCGATGGGCCGGTGTCCGGCGGCCAAGCCGGCGCCGAGAATGGCGTGCTGACGGTGATGTGCGGCGGCAAGGAAGACGCCTATGCCAGCGCCGAGCCCGTGATCGCGGCCTATGCGCGGATGTGCAAGCGGCTTGGGCCCGCCGGCTCCGGCCAGCTGACCAAGATGGTCAATCAGATCTGCATCGCCGGACTGGTCGAAGGCCTGTCGGAAGGCATTCATTTCGCCAAGAAATCCGGCCTCGATGTCCAGGCCGTGATCGACACCATCTCGAAGGGCGCCGCCCAGTCCTGGCAGATGGAAAACCGCTACAAGACCATGAATGAAGGAAAATTCGATTTCGGCTTCGCGGTGGAATGGATGCGCAAGGATCTTTCGATTTGCCTCGCCGAAGCCCGGCGCAACGGGGCGAGCCTGCCGGTGACCGCACTGGTCGATGCGTTCTATTCCGAGGTCGAGAAAATGGGCGGCAAGCGCTGGGATACTTCGAGCCTGCTCGCGCGGCTGGAACGCTGAGCCTTCGAGGCCGCGTGAGAGGTTAATTAACCTGTCATTAACGTGATTCTTTAGCGCTTTAAGGCAGCTCTTAATGATTTAGCGCCAGAGATAGACAATGCAAAAGCTCGCGCTGTCAGCGGGCAGGATTTGTGTTGTTTGATGAGTAATCCCGCGGACAAGCCTGAAGTTGTGCAGCTTCCAGCTGAAACGCCTGCAGCGCCCGTCAGCAACCGCCGTGCGGCCGCGCAGCGGGTGCGCGAGGCCCGCGATCGGTTAACGTCGACCAGCGGAACCCGCCCCGCTTTCGACAGCGAACTGCTCCGGCAATATGCCCAGACCCGGGTGTCGGCGTCCTACGTCGTGATGCTGCTGGTGGTGGCGACCGGCCTGTTGTTCGGCCTCTGGATGCACCCGGTCTCGGCGGCGGCCTGGACCTGCGGCATGCTCTGCATTCATGCCGTCATCATCCGCGATTGCGGCAGGTTCCTTGACGAGCCGCCCTCGCGCATCGCGACCCGAAAGTGGCGAACGCGATTCGTTTTGCTCGATCTGCTTTACGGCCTGTGCTGGACCGCGATCCTGATCCACCCGGCCAGCCTCGATATGGTCTCGAACACGCTGATGATGTTCCTGATGCTGCTGGTGATCGCAGTATCGAGCATGCTCGCGGCCAGCCTGCCGATTGCGGCGCTAGCGGCAACCGCTCCGGTCACAGTGGCGATTGCACTGAATTTCGTACTAAGCGGGACGTTCGACAATTATGTGCTCGCATTGCTCGCGGTCGCCGCGGAAGGATATTTTGCGCTGCTCGCCCATCGTCTGCATTCGACAACGCTGGCAACGCTGGAGGCCCGCGCGGAAAAAGACGCGCTGATCGGCGAACTCGAACAGGCAAAATCGATTTCCGATGAAGCAAGGCATCGCGCCGAAGCGGCCAACGTCGCGAAGTCGCGGTTTCTCGCGCAAATGAGCCACGAGTTGCGCACCCCCCTCAATGCGATCCTCGGATTTTCGGAGGTCATGAAGAGCGAGATCTTCGGCGCGCATGCGGTGCCGGTCTACAAGGAATATTCCGCCGATATTCACAATTCGGGCGTGCATCTTTTGAATCTCATCAATGAAATTCTCGACCTGTCGCGGATCGAGGCCGGACGGTATGAGCTCAACGAAGAAGCCGTGTCGCTGGTGCATGTGGTCGCCGACTGCCATCATTTGCTGAAACTGCGCGCCACCAGCCGCGGCATCACCATTCACGAGGTGTTCGAGCAGGGCATGCCGCGAATCTGGGGCGACGAACGCGCGACGCGACAGATCGTGCTCAATCTCTTGTCGAACTCCATCAAGTTCACCCCGCAGGGCGGAGAGATCTGGCTGAAAGTCGGATGGACCGCATCGGGCGGGCAATATCTGAGCGTCAAGGATACCGGCTCCGGCATTGCCGAGAATGAAATCCCGATCGTGCTCGCCTCGTTCGGTCAGGGCTCCAATTCGATCAAATCCGCCGAACAGGGCGCGGGGCTCGGATTGCCGATTGCAAAAAGCCTGATCGACATGCACGGCGGCACATTCACGCTGAAGTCGAAGCTTCGCATCGGTACCGAGGTCATCGTCACCTTCCCGCCGGAACGCGTGATGTCCGCGCTGGCTCCGATGTCCGAGGAAGCCCCGCCGCTGCAACCGGAAACCCCAAGCGCCGCCACCCCTGATGAGAAACGCCGGGCGCGCCACAAGCCGATCATGAGCGCCGGTACCGGATTATGACCTGGGTGCTTGCGCAAACCACCGAATACGCTTCACTATTCCAAGATGAGCAAAGAAACGCCGTGCATCGCTGTCTGTATGATCGACCCCAGAACCAGCCTCTGTTTCGGCTGTGGACGTACGCTACCGGAGATCGCGCGGTGGCACCGGATGGAGAGTGCGGAGCGGCAAGCGGTGATAGCGCAGCTCGCGGGGCGCATGGCGGACGCCGGGCTGGTTCAGCCCGAGATGGCTGGCAATTCAAAGCCCGACTGACGAACGCTTGCATTGGAGGCGCGCTGTGAGCCGCTTCCTGTTCGTTCTCGTGCTTGCAGCCACAGTCGGCGCGGCGGTCGCCTACAAGGATCCGGAACGAATCGCGCGCGCCAGCGACGCCGTCGCGGAATTGCTGCGCAAGCGGGCACCGACGCGCGCGGTGCAGATCGCGCGCGGGCAGAGCGGCGAGTTCGCGCTAAAGGCCAAGAT
>JBGQCE010000214.1:0-6321 GCA_041495185.1 Bradyrhizobium sp. | reverse complement strand
GTTGCGTTCTTCCGCGGTCAGGAATTTTGCCTGCTCAGGTCGATCCGTGAGCACGAAAAATGTGATCACCCCGATCAGCACGGTTGGGATCGCTTCGGCGATGTACATGACCTGCCAGCCCCGCAGACCGAACAAGCCATCGAGGCCGAGAAGCCCGGTCGATATCGGCGCGCCGATCGCCACCGCGACCGGCAGACCTACCAGAAAGCCTGACACGATGCGGGCATGATGATGGCTCGGAAACCAGTAGGTGAAGTAAAGGATGATGCCAGGAAAGAATCCGGCCTCGGCGACGCCCAGCAGGAAGCGCACGATTGCGAAGCTCGTCGAATCCGTAACCACGGCGGTGAGACCCGCCAGGATCCCCCAGGTGATCATGATCCGGGCGATCCATATTCTGGCGCCGATCTTTTCCAGGATCACGTTGCTTGGGACCTCGAAGATGAAATAGCCCCAGTAAAACATGCCGACGGCAAACCCGAAGGTGCCGGCCGACATGCCGAGGTCGCCGCGCATGGTTAGTCCGGCGAAGCTCACATTGATGCGATCGATATAGGCGAGCACATAAGACAAGACTGCAAACGGAAGCAACCGCAGGTAGACCTTGCGCATGGTCGATCGTTCGATCGTACGGTCCATTGTTTCCCCCCCCCAGGATTTCATGGTCAGCCGAGCTTATGTCGTTTTTGAAATGGGGGGTGAGATTGTGAGAACCGTGCACTGCAAAACATGGGACAGCTTTACTGTCGCACCGCCGGCATCACGCCGTGTCACGCCTCACCCGGATCAATGCCCGATGCCATACGCGGTAGCTCCGTACGATCGAACGCTCTGCCCAAGCGCTAGTTGACAGCAAAGGAAAAGCGAATTCACTCAGCGGACATAACGATCGAGCCGGTGAATGTCTGCCGTTGAGGATGAAGCGGACATTGAGCTTTCGTCGGCCGAGGTCCGCTTATGACCCAACTCGGAGATGCGTTCCTTCCGGTGCCGGGACGTGAAAACAGCGGCGTGCTTCAAACTGCTGCGAAGCACGGCGTCCGGCGTACCAAAGCTAGCACTTGATTTCCTGCTGCGACCGGCGACAATGATGTCGCGCCAGCATTGCGGTACCAAGCTTTCTATAAGACGGGGAAAACTCGCTCGGCGACGGCAATACCACTGCTGCGTGGGAGGGTACCGGTATGCGGTATGGTTCATGCGCTGGCTGCAGTATCTGCTCTGCGAAGAATTCACCCTGTTTCACGCCGAAATCGCCACCGACGTCGGAAGAGTGGGAACACCAACAAATGATCGCCGAGACAACGTGTTGCGCACGCGAGAACGTGCGCATGCGTTGAACCACGGAGGCGCGATAGACTGAAAGGGACTTCAAGCCGGCGTCAGACCGGCCGAAGGGCATCACCAAGGGAGGAATGCATGACGACAGTAACGCGACGTAACGTCCTCAAGAGCGGTACCGCGCTCGTGGGCGGCATGGCCGGCATCCTGGCCACTGGCCGCGCGCCCGCTTTTGCACAGGGCACGACGGTACACTGGCTGCGTTGGAACGACTTCGTGCCGGCTTCCGATCAGCTGCTGCGCAAGGAACTGCTGCCGGCTGCCGAGAAAGCGCTGGGAATCAAGATTAATCTCGAGACCGTGAATGGCAACGACCTGCAGCCGCGTATCACCTCGGCGATTCAGTCGGGCGCAGGTCCCGACGTCATCATGCTCTTCAACAACCACCCGCAGATCTATTCGGAGAGCGTCGTCGACATGTCCGACCTCGCAAGTAGTGTGGGCAAGGCCGAAGATGGCTACTACGATCTGTGCAAATCGAACTCGGCCGACGGCCAGAAGTGGATCGCCCTGCCATGGACTATCGTCGGCGCCATGATCGCCTACCGAAAATCGTGGTTCGACGAGGTCGGCTCGCCGACCTTCCCCGACACCTGGGAGAAGTATCGCGAGGTTGGCAAGAAGCTCAAAGCCATGGGCCGGCCGATCGGTCAGACGCTCGGCCACACATTCGGCGACGCGCCGACGTTCAGCTACCCCTATTTGTGGTCGTGGGGCGGCACCGAGATCGAGAAGGACGGCAAGACCGTCAACATCAACAAGAAGGAGGTCATCGACTCGGTCAAGTTCATGACGGCTTTCTGGAAAGAAGCCCATGACGAGGGCGGCCTCGCCTGGGACGACACCAACAACAACCGCGCGTTCCTGTCGCAAACGATCTGCGCCACACTCAACGGCGCTTCGATCTACATCGAGTCACTGCGCAACCCCGACAAGTACATCACTGAGAAAAGCGCGCAGCTGAAAACCGACATCCAGCACGCGCCGTTGCCTAAGGGCCCGGCCGGGCAATTCGCCATGCACACCTACTTCTCTCACGTCATTCCGAACTACTCGAAGAATCAAGCCGGTGCGAAGGAGTTGCTGAAGTGGATCCACACAAAGGCGAACTACGAGCCGTGGTTCGTCTCCCAGAAGGGCTTCGCGACGCCGCCGACCCACGCGTGGGAGAAGCACAAATTGTGGGACGAGGACAAGGTCATGGCGCCCTTCAAGGTCGCCGGCCTCCTCGGCCAGACGCCCGGCTATCCTCTGCCCTCATCAGGCAAAAAGCCCGCCGAAGTGCTCACCAAATACATCATCACCGACATGTACGCCAAAGCAGTCCAGGGCGGCACGGCGGAGGATGCCGTGAAGTGGGCGGAAGGCGAACTCAAGAAGATCTATACTTGAAAATACGCCCTCACCGGTCCGTGCGGCTGCGAAGTGGCTGCCGCATGCCGGGCGCATCGGGCTTGAGCGGTCGAGCCGTCTGCGCCGGGAGGCGGCGCGCTCAGGGGCTGGTCCACTCCGTCACCCGCGTGGCGTCGGGACAATCCAAGGTTTCGCATGACGCGCCAGCTGGCGCGCGCATCGAGGTGAAGCGAAATGGCGATCGCTGAGACCCAAGTCTACATGCCGCGGGCGCCGCGGCCCAGGCTCCGGCTGCTCGAGGACGAGCGTTGGCTCGCACTCGTGCTGCTGGTGCCGACCCTGGTGCTGCTCGGTATGTTCATCGCCTATCCGTTCGTGCGCGGCATCCTGCTGTCGGTGACCAACTCGCGCGTGGGTGTGCCCGGCGACTTCGTCGGCCTCGCCAACTTCTACAAGATCTTCAATGACGGAATCTTTCGCACCTCCGTCTACAACACCTTCGTCTATACGGGCGTGACCACCGTCTTCAAGCTGGCGCTCGGGTTGTGGCTGGCCATGCTGCTCAACCGTAATTTCCGCGGCAAGGCTTTGACCCGCGCTTTCATCCTGCTGCCCTTCATCATCCCGACCGTGCTCTCGACTTTCGCCTGGAAGTGGATGTTCGACCCGACATTTAGCGTTCTCAATTGGCTCCTCTACCATCTCGGCTTGATCACCGGTCGGATCAATTGGCTGGGCGATCCAGACCTCGCCATGATCTCGATCATCATCGTCAACATCTGGCGCGGGGTGCCGTTCTTTGCCATCAGCCTGCTCGCCGGCCTGCAGACCATCAGTCCCGAACTCAGCGAGGCCGCCGCCATCGACGGCGCCAAGCCGTGGCAGCGGTTCTGGCACATAACCTGGCCGCTGCTGCTGCCCGTTACCATGGTCGTCGTGCTGTTCTCGGTGATTCAGACGTTCGCCGACTTCCAGATCGTCTACGTGATGACTGGCGGCGGACCTGCCAACGCAACGCACCTGTTCGCCACCTACGCCTATCAGATCGGCATCGGCACCGGCCTTTTGAGCGAGGGCGCCGCCATTTCGCTCGCCATGTTTCCGATCCTGTTTCTGGTCGTTATCATCCAACTTCTCTACATCCGCCGCGTAGAGGTCCGCTGAGCCATGATCGAAGGGGCAAGGTGGCGAAAGTGGGTGTTCTTCTACGTCCCGATGGCTCTGTTCCTGCTTTTCCTGCTGTTTCCATTCTACTGGATGGTGATCACTTCGGTGCGGCCGGATGGCGAACTTTACCGACCCTGGAATTCGATCAACTACAATCCGTTCTGGACCTGGAAACCGACCTGGGACCACGTCAGATACCTGTTCGAGGAGACGCTGTTTGCATCGTGGCTGTGGAACACGACGTTCATCGCGCTCGCGTCAACCGCTATCTCGCTCGTGTGTGGCGTGTTCGCCGGCTATGCTCTGTCGCGGCTGAACTTTCCATTTGCCGGCAGCCTGGGCACCGGCATCTTCATCACCTATCTGGTGCCCCAGACGCTGCTGTTCATTCCACTGGCCGAGATCATCCGCAACTATCGGCTGGGTGACACGCCCTGGTCACTGATTCTGACCTATCCGACCTTTCTTATTCCGTTCTGTACCTGGCTCATGATGGGCTACTTCAAGGCAGTGCCCAAGGAACTCGAGGAATGCGCGCGCATTGACGGCGCCTCGCGCTGGCAGGCCATGCTCTACATCGTCATCCCGGTGGCGATCCCGGGCATTCTTTCGGCCGGCATCTTCGCTTTCACGCTGTCGTGGAACGAGTTCATCTATGCACTTGTCTTCCTGTCTTCGCCTGAGCAGAAGACCGTGCCGGTCGGGGTCACATCGGAGCTGATCCGCGGCGATGTATTCTTCTGGGGACCGCTGATGGCTGGCGCCCTGCTCGGATCGATCCCGGTCGCTATCGCCTATTCGTTTTTCGTCGAGCACTACGTCGCAGGATTGACCGGATCGGTGAAGGGCTGACACCCCGGATCATCGGGATTGGAAAGCGCGCATGCAGAATGCGCATAGGCCGTTGGGAGACAGGTGGGAGCGAATGGGACAGGTCGTCCTCAAGGGGATCAACAAGTTTTACGACAGCGTGCACGCTGTCAAAGATGTCAATCTGCAGATCCGCGACAAGGAGTTCGTGGTGTTCGTCGGACCGTCCGGCTGCGGCAAGACGACGACGCTCAGGATGATTGCCGGGCTTGAAGCAATCAGCTCCGGCGATATCTCAATCGACGGCACCGTGATCAATGAACTGGCGCCCATGGACCGCGACATCGCCATGGTGTTCCAGAACTACGCGCTCTACCCGCACATGAGCGTGCACGACAACATGGCGTTCGGCCTGAAGATGCGCAAATTCGAAAAGCCCGAGATCGACAAGCGCGTGCGGGAGGCGGCCGACATCCTCGGCATCGGCGAATTGCTAACGCGCAAGCCGCGCCAGCTCTCCGGCGGCCAGCGCCAGCGCGTGGCATTGGGCCGTGCCATCGTGCGCCACCCACGCGTGTTCCTGTTCGACGAGCCGCTGTCAAACCTCGATGCCAAGCTGCGGGTGCAAATGCGCGTTGAGCTCAAGAAGCTGCATCTGCGTCTCGGCACCACCGCCATTTACGTTACCCACGATCAGGTCGAGGCCATGACGCTGGGTGACCGGGTCGTCGTCATGAGGGACGGCGTGGTGCAGCAGGTGGGGGAGCCGCTCGAGCTATACAATCAGCCCGCCAACAAGTTCGTCGCCGGCTTCATCGGCTCCCCGGCCATGAATTTCGCCGCCGTTACAGTGACCGAGGCGAACGGATCGCTGATCGCCGAGAACTCCGGCTTGCGCATCAAGCTGCCGGACGAGACCGCGCAGCGCCTGCGCGGCCATATCGGCCATATCGGCCACGAGGTCACGCTCGGCGTGCGCCCGGAGGACCTCACCGTGGCGGGCACCGCCGATCCCGACCACCTCTGCTTCGATGCTGTGATCGAGGTGGTCGAGCAACTCGGCTCGGAAATCCTGCTCGATATGAAGGTCGGCGAGGGCGTCATGGTGGCGAGCGTCGAGCCGACCGTGCGGGTGAAGGTGCGCGACAAGCTGCGCGTTGCCATGCGCCCTTCCAGGCTCCACGTTTTCGACGCCAAGACTGGGGCGGCAATCTAACGCCGGTACAATCGGAATGTCTTTCTTCTGGCTAAGTTGCAGCGTCGCGTGAGCGACAAGGATTCCAACGGAGGTACCGATGGCGGCCGCTCAAATCGATTTTTGGGTTATAATGGGGAGCACTTACTCGTTCTTGAGCGTGATGCGGCTTGCCGATGACGCGCCGCAATTCAATTCTTGACGAATAAAAAACCGCCCGGTTTTGCCGGGCGGCTTTTTCTCACAAACCGGATTTGCTATTCGCCGTTGCCGAAGCGCCGCGACCACCATCCGGCGCGGCGGGGCTGGCCGTCGTCGGTTGTCCCGGAATCGGGCTGCTGAACCGGGGCGGGGGACGCTGCCGGCTCGGGCTGGCTGCGCATGACGGGCGTCGCCGCATCGGGCTGGGCATCGACCAGGAAGCTCACCTTTTCGCGCACGGTCGAACGCCGCCG
>JBGQCE010000213.1:0-6332 GCA_041495185.1 Bradyrhizobium sp. | reverse complement strand
TGCTTCGCCATCGCTGTATACGGAGATGTTCCGCAAGTCCGAGGCAACCCTGCAGACGGTATCGCTCGAAGGCGTGCCGCTGATCACGACTTTTGTACACTCGTCGCTCACCGGCTGGACGGTGGCCGCCGGCATTGCGGAAAGCTCCCTGGTCGGTCCGTTGTGGCGCAACCTTGCGATCACCAGCGTGATCGGCGGCCTGCTGCTGTTGACCGGGCTTGCCTTCGCGGTGCGGATGGCGACCGCAATCGCCCGCGGCGAGATGCTGCATGACCTTTTGATCGAAGAGCTCAACCACCGCGTCAAGAACACGCTGGCCATCCTGCAGTCGATCGCCACCCAAACGTTTCGAAGCGCCAGCAAGGCCGAGCGGGAGAAATTCGAGGGCCGGCTCGGCGCGCTGGCGGAGGCGCACAATCTCCTGAGCAAGGAGAAATGGCAGGGCTCCGAATTGCAGGACGTGATCGGCCGGGTCACGCAGCCATACCTGCTCAACAATCAGGAGCGGATGCGGCTGTTCGGACCGCACGTTCCGCTATCCCCGCGACTTGCGGTGGTACTGTCGATGATCGTGCACGAGATCGCGACCAATGCCGCAAAATACGGGGCGCTGTCGAACGACACCGGCACCGTGACGGTGGATTGGGAAATCATCACGGAAGATGACAAGCCGAAATTGCGATTGATCTGGACCGAGGCCGGCGGCCCTCATGTCACAGCCCCCGCGCAGCGCGGATTCGGATCGCGGCTGATCGAACGCAGCGCACGCGATCAGCTCGGCGGCGAAGCGACCATCGATTTTCTGCCGCGTGGCGTGGTCTATACGGTGATTTGTTCGCTCGAGGACGAGAGCTAAATTTTAGAGCGTTTTCGAGCGAAGCGGATTCCGGTTCGCGTAAAGAAAACGCGTCAAAACAAGAGACGAGAGCCTCGGTTCTGATTCAATCAGAACCGATCGGGCTCTAGCCGAAATTCTGCAAGCCTGGAAAGGTTTCCAGCAACCAGATGCTCACGTCGGATACGGCGCCGGTAAGAAATCCGATGCCGGTGATCACCATCAGCACGCCCATCGCCCGCTCGACGCTGGCGAGATGCGGTTTCATTCGCGCGAACAGCGACGAGAATTGTTCGACCATGAAAGCCGCGATCAGAAAGGGTATGCCGAGCCCGGCGGAATAGACCGCGAGCAGGCCCGCGCCCTTTGTCACCGTCGCCTCGGCGGCAGCGACCGACAGGATCGCTGCAAGGATCGGACCGATGCACGGCGTCCAGCCGAACGCAAATGCGAGCCCCATCACATAGGCGCCCCACAAGCCCACCGGCTTTGGAATCGGCAACCGCCCTTCCCGCATCAGGAGCCCGATCCGCGTCAGCCCGAGGAAGTGCAGGCCCATGAGGATGATGACGATGCCGGCGACAATCGAGAGCTCCGCCGACCAGGCGCGGATCAGCCCGCCGATCAGCGAGGCGCTGGCGCCGAGCGTCACGAATATGGTGGAAAAGCCCAGCACAAACAAAACCGCCGATAGCGTCACCGCGCGCTTCGACGCCGACTCGGTCTCGTCATTGGCGACATGCTCGATGGTCTCGCCGGTGAGATAGATCAAATACGGCGGCACCAGAGGCAGCACGCACGGCGACAGAAAGCTGACCAGACCGGCGATCAGCGCTGCGGGGATCGAGACATCGTGGATCATACAGTCACTGCCATCGTCGCTAATTTGCCGCCCGCTGCCTGGGTCAGGCCTGACATCGGAGAACGCCGGGGTTGATCAGCTTGATGTAGCGGATGCGCGGGGTGATGGGCGAGGACTTTATCGATCACCAATGCGGCATCGCGACAGGGGCGAACGCGCTTCCCCGCCGCAACGCGCCGGATCGGGCAGACCGAGGGCAGGATAGCGTATCCGGAAGCAGCAATGGCGTATCTGGAATAGGCCGTACGGGGGAAACTGCGCCGCTATTTGACCAGTTTCAGCAGGGGAGGCCGGCGCTGGCCTTGCGGCGATTTCGGACCGTGCGATCCTTGCGCCGTTACGTCTTCAGGCAACATCGCATCGCATAATGCCTTCAATTCGAAGTCCGCAATTCGATTGAGTTTCATCCGGAGCTCGAGAACTGCCACGGACACCAATAGCGCCGTTTCCCGCTCGCCGCTGGCGATCAGGCTCGCGCGGCACTGCTCGAGCGTTGCGAGAACCGAATGCAATCGTTCTTCTGAATTAGCCACCAGCGTTTTTCCCGATACCGAGCTTGCGAGGTAAAGTCTGTTCGATCCAGTCGGCCGTTTCATATACGTCTCCATAAACTCCGGATATCCTTGAAACGGCGCGGTGGACGTCGTCAGCCGACATGTCGTCGAGTGCATGACTGGCGGAAGCGTCGCACAGATAAGTGACCTTATGCTTGCGGTGAAACGCATCGATCAAAGTCGACAGGCAGGCCGACTCGCCTGCAAATCCGGCCAGCACGATGCCGCCGCGGCTCTGGTTCACCAACGCTGCGAACGGCTCGCAAGAATAGCACGACGGACTATTGCGCTCGAACACCATTTCGTTGCGGTACGGCTCAAAGCCCTCGATCCAGCGGACGAACGGCGTGGCACGGTTGAAAAAGGCCGATTCGTTGAGCATGCGAATGAATGCGACCGGCAGACCGATCCTGCGCGAATGATCCAGAACCATTCGGCAATTGTCGAGCGCCCGATCGATCTCGGAAATCGCAAGCAGCCGCGGCTTCGCCAGATATTCCTGCTGCATATCGACAAACACAACAATCGGAACGCTGGATGAATTTGCAAATGTCCTGAGGCTTACAACGGAGGTCACGCGGCTCCCCTTTTCGATGGCGGGACGGGACCCCTGCGTTCCCCGGGGTACCGGCCTGGACGGTAACTATAGGCGTGAAAGGTCGCGACCCTGGACCCGCCATGGTTGTGGTTCGCTCAATTTTCTGTCAACTTTAGCGGGCGAAAGGGGCTATGTATGCGTCTGGCGCTGGAAAGGGGCGTTCCACAGGAGGAACGCCACAAGGCCGCCCTTGGCAGTCTCACGGATTGGGACGCGGCCAGGATTTTTCTGGAAGTCGTGCGGTGCGGGAGCTTCAGATCCGCGGCCGAGCGGCTTGACTTGTCGATCAACGTCGTGCGCCGGCGAATCGGTGATTTTGAGCGGCAAATCGGCGCCACCCTGTTCACGCGCGACGTCCATGGCGCCCGCCTGACCGACGAAGGTTCGCTGGTTGTTTCGGCGGTCGAACGCATGGAGGCAGCGTCGTTCGATCTGATCCGCGCCGGCGATTCGGTCGCCAATACGCTCTCGGGCGAAGTCCGGGTCGCCGTTACCGAGGGTTTGGGAACATTTTGGCTGGCCCCTCGCCTCGTCGAATTCCAGCAATCGTTCCCGAATATTCTTGTCGATCTGCAATGCGCGATGCGCTCGGCCGATGTATCGCGGCACGAGGCCGACGTTGCGATCCATCTATCGCAACCGACCGCGCTCGACGTCAAACTCGTCCGGCTCGGCAGAATGCATTTGATGTTTTTTGCCAGCCAGAAATACATCGAGACTTACGGCGCCCCGAGAACCCCGGACGAACTGGTCAACCACCGGCTCGTGATGCAGGTCGTCGATCAGACCGCCGCCAAGGAAGCTTTCGAAAGCATGTTTCCCGGTCATTCCCAGCGGGACTTGCTGGTGATGAAAACCAATGTAAGCAGCGCCAACTACTGGGCCGTCGCCAACGGCGCCGGTATAGGCGCGTTTCCGACATACGCCTGCGCGCTCGGAGGGAAGATGATACCTCTCGAGATCGAGCTGCGGCAGCCGTACGATATTTGGCTGTCCTATCATCCGGGTAGCGGCCGCATCCCAAGGGTGCGGCACATGATCGACTGGCTGATAGAGGCCTTCAATCCCGCAAAATTCCCGTGGTTTAAGGACGATTTCGTCCATCCCCGTGAATTTAAAGCGGTATATAAGGGTGAATCCCTGACCCATCTCGGGGGCTTCTCGACCGAAGGACGGTAGAACCAGAATGAACAAATCAGCGGCAAAGAAGATGAAGCAACGAAGTGCCGGCAAGCCGGACATTGAACTGGGAAAGCGAATTCGTCTGCGGCGCGTTGAGCAACGAATCTCGCAAGCGGAGCTTGGCGACCAACTCGGCGTAAGCTTCCAGCAGGTTCAAAAATATGAGAAGGGCGTCAACCGTGTCGGCGCCGCCCGTCTCCAGTCAATCGCCACCGCGCTCGATGTACCCGTCACATTCTTCTACGACGGCGACGGCAAGGCGCGCGAGGTCGAAAGCCTGTTGTTTCTTGACAGCGCTTTCAGCCTCAGGTTGCTGCGGGCCTATAGCAAGATCAAGGACCAGACCGTGCAGCGTCAGCTGGTGTCCTTGATGGAATCGATCGCCGCGAACGAAGACTAGGCGTCGGCTGGACCGCCTGGTCGGTCCGGATCTTCGCAAGTCTGGTTCGCAGCACCGCGGACGCGATCGATCAACGCAAGCGTATCCGCCGGCAGCACATCGCCACGCCAGGCCACATGCTGGTCCGGTCGCGACAATACCAGCCCGCTGCCATAGAAAGTGGCGGTCGTTGGCCGTTCGATATCAAGAACCTTCAACGGTACCGCCCTGTCGCGAGCCGCGGCCTCAAGCGGAGCAACATCGGCGGTGGAATCTAGTCTCAGCAGAGTGAACTCCGGTCCCATCGCGTCATAGAGCGAACGGCCGTCCTTGCACCACAGATGCGGCGTGCGGCAGCCAGGAACGGTCGAAGGCGTATAGCTGTTCATCGTATAGGCCGGATGTTCCGCGCCGTCATAGGCGATGATCGGCGAGCGATCGTAGTAGGTGCCGAAGTTGAGACCCGCGCAGGCATATTGCTGGACGTTGATCTCGTAAGCGAGACGCCCGACCTCCCGCCGCGCAAGTTCGCCTCCAGCTCCCGCCTCCTCGATTTCATCGGGGACCGCGCCACGGCGGCGAATTTCAGCTTCCGCATGCGACATCGCGAACCGCGAGACCTGGCTGGTAATCGGCCAACGCTCCGCCTCATAGGCGTCGAGAATGGCTGATGGCGCCCAGCCGTTGAGATGCGCGGCAAGCAGCCAGGACAGGTTCATGGCGTCGGCAATCCCGGCGTTCATGCCGTATCCGGCATAGGGCACCCAGATATGCGCCGCATCGCCGGCGATGAAGACAGAACGGTCGCGAAACCTGTTCGCGATCAGGCGGCGTCCGTACCAATCCTCCCTGGAGATGATGTCGTATCTGAAGTCGGCTCCGACGCCGAGGATGGTTCGAATGCAGGCGTCGCGATCCACTGAATCGAAATCGCCCTCGCCGGGTTTCATGTAATTGTGCACCAGCCATCGCTCGCGGCCGTCGATCGCATACACCATGCCGGCGCGCCGGGGATTAATGACGCCGGTGCCCCAGGCGCGCTCGCAGCTCTGACGATCGATCAGATCGGGGGCGCGGATATAGGTCGACTGCACGCGCTGCACGACGGCGTCCCCGGTTAGCTCCGCGCCGACAGCCTTGCGGACGACGGAGCGCGCGCCGTCGCAACCGATGAGATAGCGGCAGCTCAGGCGCCTCACCGCGCCGGTTTCCAGATCGCGCAAGCCGACATTGGCGGATGCGTCCCCGACCACGACGTCTTCGACCGAGGTCCGGTTGACGATACGGATGCGCGGCCGGGAAGCGGCATGCTCGAACAGGATCGGTTCCAGAAATATCTGGTTGATGCGATGCGGCGGTTCCGGGGTCGGCCAGTTGCAGTCCGGGCCATCCTTCGCTGTGAAGCGATCGCGGCGGCAGGGGATAGGAATGCGCGTCAGTTCCACACCCGTAAATGTCGTGCGGTAACTGATGTCGTGCGGATAATCCGCAGGCAATCCGGCGTTGCGCACTTTTTCCGCGACCCCGAGCCGCCGGAAGATTTCCATGGTGCGGGCAGCGACGTGGTTGCATTTCGGCTCCGGAGGCACCGCGCGGGCGCGCGTTTCCACAACCGTGACGTCGACACCCCGCCACGCCAGATCGATCGCGAGCGTAAGCCCGACCGGTCCTGCGCCAACGATCAGTACATCAGGCTCAGTCATTGCGGGCATGTCGAGCGCGTATTCCGTTTGGGTCGAATCATGACCGCGTATCCTATGGCCTCTGGTTCGAGACGCGCGGCGTTGCCGCGCTCCTCACCATGAGGGTTTGAGACCTCATCCCTGCGTAACGGCTTCGCCGTTATCGCTGGAGGAGGCGCCAACGGGTCGCGCGAATGCGCGCCCGATGACAGGCTCCGCGCCGTCTCGAAGGATGAAGCC
>JBGQCE010000212.1:0-6349 GCA_041495185.1 Bradyrhizobium sp. | reverse complement strand
GTATCGCGAACGCCGAATCCTGGCGCCCGCAGACTATACTATGCACGTGGGGTTAATGGTTTCAATATTCCAGTGAACCCCGCCTCTCACTTCAACCCCAACTGTCACTTCTTTGCCTTCCAGCTGCCGTCCGGGTTCCGCAGGCCGGTCGATGACAAGTTCAGTTTCATCCCGGTGAGAAAGACCCAGGCCGGCGCGTGCTGGTCTGCCAGCCTGCCGGCCTGATTTTCGGGCAGGCGATAGCGCGCCAGCGCTTGCGCAGCCGGCGCGGCCAACGCGCGAAAACTTTGCGGCGGACGGTCGATCACCGCGATCGGAACCTCGGACGCGATGCGCCGCCAGTTTTGCCAGCGGTGAAATTGCGCAAGATTGTCAGCGCCCATGATCCAGACAAAACGCAGGCCGGAAGCGCGCCGGCGCAGATAGGTGATGGTGTCGACGGTATATCGCGTGCCGATGACGGATTCGAGACAGCTGACAACGATGCGCGGATCGTCGGCCATCTGGCGCGCGGCCTCGGCGCGCAGGTCGAGATCGCGCAAGGCCCCATGCTCCTTGAGCGGATTGCCGGGGGTCACCAGCCACCATACGCGGTCGAGCTTCAATCGCTTGATGGCGAACAGGCTGATCGTGCGATGTGCAAGGTGAGGCGGATTGAACGAGCCGCCGAGCAGGCCGATGCGCATGCCGTTGGTATAGAGCGGGATGGCTTGAGCGACAGATTGCGACGCCACTGAAGCTGGCTTCAACTGAGCCACCCCATACGCGATGATGCTTTCACGGCCGGGTTTGCCCGGTGCCGTGGACGCGATATTTGAAGCTGGTCAGTTGCACGGCGCCGACCGGGCCGCGGGCGTGAAATTTCCCGGTGGCGATGCCGATTTCCGCGCCGAAGCCGAACTCGCCGCCATCGGCGAACTGGGTCGATGCGTTATGCAGCACGATCGCCGAATCGACCTCGTTGAGAAATTTGCGCGCGGTGGCTTCGTCTTCGGTCACGATCGCATCGGTGTGGTGCGAACCGTGATTGTGGATATGCGCGATCGCTTCATTGACGCCGTCGACGACCTTGGCGGCGATGATCGCGTCCTCATATTCGGTGTCCCAGTCCTCTTCGGAAGCCGGCTTCACCCTGGCGTCAGCGCGTTGCACAGCGTCGTCGCCGCGCACCTCGCAGCCGGCGTCGATCAGCATCGTAACCAGCGGCTTGAGCGCCGTCGATGCGCCGGCGCGATCGACCAGCAGGGTTTCGGCGGCGCCGCAAACGCCGGGGCGGCGCATCTTGGCGTTCAATACGATCGACTTCGCCATTTCGAGATTGGCGGCATGATCTACATAAACGTGGTTGACGCCTTCCAGATGCGCGAATACCGGCACGCGCGCTTCCGCCTCGACGCGCGCGACGAGGCTCTTGCCGCCACGCGGCACGATCACATCGACGGCGCCGTTCAATCCGGTCAGCAGCAGGCCCACGGCGGCGCGGTCGCGGGTCGGCACCAGCGTGATCGAAGCCTCGGGCAGGTCGGCTTCGCGCAATCCCTGCGCAAGGCAGTCATGGATCGCGCGGCAGGAGCGGAAACTGTCCGAGCCGCCGCGCAGGATGACAGCGTTGCCGGATTTCAGGCAGAGCACACCGGCGTCGGCTGCGACATTGGGGCGGCTTTCGAAAATCACGGCGACGACGCCGAGCGGCACGCGCACGCGCTCAATGGTCATGCCGTTCGGGCGTTGCCAGCTCTCGGTCACGACGCCGACGGGATCGGGGATACCGCGCACGGTCGCAACGCCGTCGGCCATCGCAGCGATGCGCGCCTGTGTCAGCGTCAGCCGATCGATGAAGGCGGGGCTTGCGCCATCGGCGCGAACTTCCGCGACATCCTCGGCATTGGCCGCGAGGATCAGGGCCGCATTGGCGCGGATAGCGCGCTCCATTGCATCGAGCGCGCGATTTTTCCGCTCGGGGGAGGCAAGCGCCAGCACCCGTGCGGCGGCGCGCGCGCGGGCAGCAAGGTCGTTCATCAGGGCCGGCAGATCGGCGTTTCCGTCGATGGCCTTCAGCGGCGCGCTCATGTCGATTCCAGCTTCAGTTAAGGCTATCTCCTAGCACGGAAATCCACGTTTTGCGAAGTGCGGCGGGCTGGTGGGCGGTACCCGATTCGGTCGGGGGCAGCTCGGCGTGGCCCGGTTGAATCAAATTTGAAGAAGGCCACTTCGGATTCACTTGTCACTTGGCGCTAGTAGGATTAAATATTACTTTTTGATAGTCAGGACGTAAATACATGGCGACGAGCTACAGCATAGGCAAACATTTCGAAGGTTTCATCGAGAGCCTGATCGAGAGCGGCCGCTACAGCACGGCAAGCGAGATCATGCGTGAGGGGTTGCGTTTGATCGAAGAACGCGAAGACCGCCGTAAGGCCAAGCTGGAAGCGTTGCGTGCCGAAATTCAGAAGGGCTTCGATAGCGGTCCGGCTGAGGAAGCCGAAGTCGACGATATAATCAAAGCCGTGAAAGCGCGCGGACGGCAACGGCTGGCTGCACGCAAACATGCCAAATAGGTTTGGCAATCGTCCTCAGGTCGAAGCAGACCTCGATTCCATCTGGAGCTTTATCGCCGCCGACAACGTCAGGGCCGCCGATCGGCTGCTCGACCGTATCGGCAAAGTGTTCGAAATGCTTGCTTATACTCCATTGGCCGGACGTGAGCGCCCGGAACTAGGACGCGGCTTGCGCAGCTTCGCCGTCGGCAGCTACGTGATATTCTACGTGGCAGGCTCGGACGGCGTAGAAATTGTTCGTGTCCTGAACGGCCGACAGGACATTGCGGCCGAGGATATGCGGTGATGCTCAGACCAGGTCGGCCTTACGCGGGCCGCCGACCACGAGATCGTCGCGGTGGATCATTTCGGCGCGTCCGCTGACGCCGAGGATGGCCATGACATCCGGCGACGAGCGGCCCTTGATCTTCTCGGCATCCTCGGCGTCATAGGCAACGAGGCCGCGGCCGATCTCATGGGTGTCGGGGCCGCGCACCACGACCGCATCGCCGCGGGCGAATTGCCCGTCGACCCTGATCACGCCGGCCGGCAACAGGCTCTTGCCGGCGCGCAGCGCGCTGACGGCGCCGGCGTCGATAGTCAGCGTGCCCTTCGGCTCCAGGGAGCCCGCGATCCATCGCTTTCGCGCCGTTACCGGATTGGCCGGCGTCAGAAACCAGGTGCAGCGTCCGCCATCGGCGATCGCCTGCAGCGGATGCTCAATCTTGCCGGATGCGATCAGCATATGCGTGCCGGATGTGGTCGCGATCTTCGCGGCCTCGATCTTGGTGCGCATGCCGCCGCGCGACAGTTCGGATTCCGCGGCACCTGCCATCGCCTCGATTTCGGAGGTAACGGACTCCACGATCGGAATCAGTTTCGCATTCGGGTTGCTGCCGGGCGGCGCATCATAGAGGCCGTCGATATCCGACAGCAGGATCAGGAGATCGGCGCTCGCCATGGTGGCGACGCGCGCGGCGAGGCGGTCGTTATCGCCGTAGCGGATTTCGTTGGTGGCCACCGTGTCGTTTTCGTTGATCACCGGTACCGCGCGCCATTCCAGCAGCTTGGCGATGGTGGAGCGCGCATTGAGATAACGCCGGCGTTCCTCGGTGTCCTGCAGGGTCACCAGAATCTGTCCGGCGCCGATGCCGTGATGGTCCAGCACCTCCGACCAGATTCGCGCCAGCGCGATCTGTCCCACGGCGGCGGCGGCCTGGCTTTCCTCGAGCTTCAGCGCGCCGCGCGGCAGTTTCAGACGGCTGCGTCCCAGCGCGATCGCACCGGAGGAGACGATCAAGAGTTCGCGGCCCTCGCCGTGCAGCTTGGCAAGATCGGCGGCGAGCGCCGCGAGCCACGACGCCCGCACTTCGCCCACGTCGGAATCGATCAGCAGCGACGAGCCGACCTTGACGACGATGCGACGGAATTTTTTTAAGCTCGGGCGGGCCATGGATGCAGTCGGATGAAGCAGTGTTGCGAGAGAGCGATACGCGTCACCGCCATGATTCGGAAGTGGCGCGGAGGAGCAAGTCCGGGTTGCGTCAGCCCATCACGAAGGCGTTGAGCTTGTTGCCCTCCGGGTCCCTGAAATAGGCCGCATAGAATCCACCGTCGCCGCGTGGCCCCGGAGGGCCTTCGTCGGTGCCACCCAGCGACAGCGCGAGCTTGTAGATGCGATCGACCTGGGCCTTGTCCTTGGCGGCCAGCGCGACCATCACGCCGTTTCCGACCGTCATGGGCTTGCCGTCGAAGGGCTTGGTTAACCCCAGGCCCGCGCCACCGTCGGGCGAGCCCCACGCAATAAACGTGTCGGATTCCATAAAGCGTCCGATGCCCATTTCGGCGGCGATCTTGTCATAGAAGGCTGCGGCCTTCTTCAAGTCCTTGGTGCCCAATGTGACGTAGCCGATCATCGACGTTCTCCCTGGCGGTAGCTTTACGGAATGGCGGAGTTTTGCAGCCGGACGAAACCAGCGCAAGTCAGCCTTTGTCGTTTGTTTTGACGCGGCTTCTTCACGCGAACCGGTATCCACCCCGGATCAAGTCCGGGGCAGGCTTTCGCTCGAAAAGGCTATGCCTGCGGCGTCGAGGGCGACCAGGGCTCCGCCTTTGCCGCGCCTTGGGCCTTCACCGACACCGGGGCTTCGCCGATCACCTCGACCAGCGCCCGCAGCGCGTCCTTGACGCCCGCGCCGGTGACGCCGGAAATCAACAGCGGTGTTTTCTTCGCGGCGCGCTTCAGCCGATCCTTCTGCTTTTTCAGCTCTTCCGGCGTCACGGCGTCGATCTTGTTGAGCGCAACGATCTCGATCTTGTCAGTGAGATGTCCCTCATAGGCCTCCAACTCGGTCCGCACCGTCTGGTAGGCCTTGCCCGCATGCTCGCAGGTCGCGTCCACCAGATGCAGCAGCACGCGGCAGCGCTCGACATGGCCGAGAAAACGATCGCCGAGGCCGGCGCCTTCATGCGCGCCCTCGATCAGGCCCGGGATATCCGCCAGCACGAATTCGCGGCCGTCGACATTCACCACGCCGAGCTGCGGATGCAGCGTGGTGAAGGGATAGTCGGCGATTTTCGGCTTGGCGGCGCTGACCACGGAGAGGAACGTCGACTTGCCGGCATTGGGCAGGCCGACAAGGCCGGCATCCGCGATCAGTTTCAGCCGCAGCCAGATCCAGCGCTCCTCGCCCTCCTGGCCGGGATTGGCGTTGCGCGGCGCGCGATTGGTGGAGGATTTGAAATGCGCGTTGCCGAACCCGCCATTGCCGCCCTCCGCCAGCACGAATTTTTCGCCGAGCGTGGTGAAGTCGTGGAGCAGCGTCTCGCGATCCTCGTCGAACACCTGCGTTCCCACCGGCACCTTGAGCATGATCGGCTTGCCGTTGGCGCCATGGCGGTCCTTGCCCATGCCGTTGGTGCCCTTCTGCGCCTTGAAGTGCTGCTGATAGCGATAGTCGATCAGTGTGTTCAATCCATCGACCGCCTCGATGACGACGTCGCCGCCGCGGCCGCCATTGCCGCCGGAGGGACCACCGAACTCGATATACTTCTCGCGGCGAAACGCCACGCAGCCGTTGCCGCCGTCGCCGGAGCGGATATAGACCTTGGCTTCGTCGAGGAATTTCATGGGTGACAGGTAAGGCAGGGAGGCCGGTGCGGCAACCCTTTATGCCCGGGAAGCGAGCGAAAAGCCTTAATTTTCTGGCCTTTCTCGGGCTTCGGGCGATATTCGTCCGCTACCGGTGTGATATAGCTGGCCACTGCCAAAGCGCAGGGCTCGAGGCGGCGAATGAGGCGGCGGGAATTTATCGGTCTTGTCGGTGGCGCAGCGACTTTTCCGCTCGCGGCGCGCGCGCAGCAGGCGACGAAGCTGAAGCGTGTCGCGCTGGTTCACCCGTCGAACAAGGTCGAAGACCTAAACATAAACGGCCGTTACCGGGTTTTTTTCGAGGAGTTGAACCGCGTCGGCTATGTTGAGGGCGAGAACCTTTCGGTGGAGCGCTACTCAGGCGAGGGACGACCCGAGCGCTATGCCGGATTGGTCCGTGACGTCGTTAGTTTGCGCCCTGATCTGATTGTCGCAATTGCGGGTCCGCTCGCGCTGGCTTTCAAAGCCGCGACACCGACAATCCCGATTGTGACAATAACCGCCGACCCAATCGCAATAGGCCTTGTGACGAGCATTGCGCGTCCGGACGGCAACGTCACAGGCGTGGCCATCGATGGGGGACTGGAAATCCTGGGGAAACGCATCGGGCTTCTGATCGAGGCGACATCAAAACCGTCCAACGCCGGGTACCTTGCATCGC
>JBGQCE010000211.1:0-6350 GCA_041495185.1 Bradyrhizobium sp. | reverse complement strand
GGGCCGGCAATGATTTTGATGAACTCGCGCCGGCGCATATCCGCCCCCGAGGTTTAAAACAGGGCATCGTCTAGGCTCAAATTAGCACACTTTAGGAGGCTGGATGTAGGCAGTGCCAACGGCAGACGTCAAACTTGGCCAATCATCGCAACGGTTGTCAGCCGACCGCGACGGCGCGGTCGGTGGGTTGCGATCCGGTCAGCCGCATCAGCAAGACCGTCATGAGCAGCACGGCGAGATAGACCAGAAGCTGCATCTCCGTCGGCTGATCCGTATAGCCGATCAAGGTGTGCATGGCTCGGCCGGCGATGCTCTTCTCCGAAAGCAGCCATCCGCTGTCCCAAAGCACGGTATCGAGCGGTGTCAGCCAGTTGGCGCGTTCGAGGAATGCCACCGCCTGCGCCGCCATGCCGGCCGCGAGCAAGGTGATCAGAACGGTCGTGGTCGCGAACAACGCCCGCGGCGGGATCCGCATCAGGCCAAAATAGGTCAGGACGCAAACGGCTGCTCCAAGCGCAAGACCGATGAACCCGCCGATCGCGAGGCTTACCGCCGAACCGCCATCGGAGGCGACAACGCCGTACAGAAACAACGCGACCTCGCTGCCTTCGCGCAAGACGGCAACGCCGACTACCACAGCCAACGCCAACAGCGACTTGGTTCCGTCCGCGACCGCTTGCCCGACCGCGCGCATTTCGCCGGCCATTTCCCGGCCGTGATGCGCCATCCAGACATTGTGCCAGGTCAGCATGATCACCGCGACGCCCAGAATTGCCGCGTTGAACAGCTCCTGCCCCATTCCCGCAAACAGCTGCGACAGGGCGCCGGCAAACGCAGCAACGACGCAGGCTGCAAGCGCGCCGGCCAGCACGCCGCCGCCAATCCAGCGGTTGCGATGCGGAACCGAGCCGGTGACCGCGAGCACGATGCCGACGATCAGTCCTGCTTCGAACACCTCGCGAAATACGATGATGAGTGCGGCCAGCACCGGCGCGGGCCTATTGCACTATCAGGGCGCCGCGCGCCTTTTCGTTGAAATCGTCGTAAAATTCGTAACGTCCGGGCTTCAGCGCCCGCACATTGATGACGCCCTCGCTATTGGCGGCGACCACCTTTTCAACCCGCAGAGATTTGCTCTCGAACTCCATGGCTTTGGCGTCGAGGTTCTTGATCCGGAAAATGATGGGTTTGTCGGCGGGCGCGCTCACCTGGCTCGGCTGGAACTGGCCTTTGGAATAGGTCACCTGGATCTCGGTCGCCTGCTGCGCCTGCGACGGGGAGACCTGAAGCATTGCCGCCACGCAGAGCACGGCCAAAGTCAGATTTTTCATCATGTTCACAGCAGACACCTGCCGTCCTTTCCGGGTGTTGAGCAAGATCAAAATTCCCAGGCGAATTTGAGTTTGGCGCGATGGCGCTGGAACTCCGCCAGATTGAGCGAGACCGGATTGCCGATCTCGCGTCCCCAGACCTGGGCGTTCCAGGCCGCGGTCATGAACATTTTCGGCGTGAACTGGACATAGAGGGTCGGTCCCAGCATCACGGCGTCGCCGGTAAAGGCCGTCAGATTTGCGGCGTCGTAATGCCGGAGATACCAGACCTCGCCGCCGACGACGACATTGGATGCGATCCGAAGCGATAGCGCCGCCGAGCCGCCAAACTTGGCTTCGCGCTGGGTGTCGCCTGTCGCGGTCTGCGTCACCTCGGGCTCGTAGAGCAAATTGAACCCGGCAAACAGACGGTTCTTCAGAAGTTCGAGATCGGCGTTAACGGTGGTTTCGAATTCGAAATTGCGCACGCGCTCGCCGCTGGTCTCGTCGGTCCGCCGCACCGTCGGCTCGACCGCCAGCGTTACCGACAGCGGATTGTTCGAGGTGCGCTCGATCGCGAGATAGCGCAATTCCGCAAAAGCGCCGCTGACTGCGACCTGGCGGCGGTCATCGAGATCGGTCACGCCGCCGATATTGTGGGTCGATCCGAGCGCGCCGAACTCGATCTGGATGAATTGGGTCGGCGTAAATTCGAACTCGTATTTTGTCTCTGTCGCGGCATAGTGACCGTCGCGCTTGCCGAACCGGCCGATCGTGTCGATGGTGAATTCCTTCTCGCCCTCAAGGCCAATGCCGGAGCCGATGGTAAATCCAAAAATATATTTGGTCTCGATGTCCTTCCAGGAACTGGCATCCTGCGCACGCACGCTACCGGTGCTGCCAAACAACACACAAGATATGAGCAATCCCCATGCGCGCCACTGCCCAGCCCAACTCCACATCGCCCTCACCCATATCCCGTTGTTAGGAATAAGAGGCGTTAGCGGCTTGCTCGCGGACATGCAAAAAGACTCGCTCTAAACTAGAGGCATTCTAAGTTTTTGCTAAGCTTTTGTGATGGCTGAGGAGCAATCGTGAAATCAGTTCCGGCTTCGCTCTTACACGCTAGTAGCCGGCGACCGCCAGCGCGACCACCGCGCTGAGCGCCATCCACCCAAAATGACGCCCGCGTGTCGCCCAGGCGTTGCCCAGCGCGCCGAAGGCAAACACGCAAGCGAGCGTCACGACGATCCAGTGCCGGGCCGGTTCCGACCCCATCCAGGGTGCTGCGATCAGCAGCACACCGCCGCCGATCCACGCCACGGTACCCGCCTGCCAGACCAGGCGGATCAGGGTCCGCAATCGCGCCGGCTCGATGGTGGCGCGCGCGAACACTTTCGTTTCGCCGAGCACGCCGTGAATCAGCGCCACCGCGATTGCGGCGACGCCGGAACATTGCAACAGAAGATCGCGCATCGGATTCGCACTTCCATACAGTACTGTATGGTTATTAGGGCGGGCGCTGGCGGCTGTCAATACAGTGGTGTATGGTGTGTTGTCGCAGGAAGACCTATGACCGATCAACTCTCCGCGAAAGACTGGCTCGATCATGGCCTTAAGGTATTGGTAACACACGGTTTTACGGCGCTGAAGGCCGAGCCGCTGGCGAAAGCGATGGGCGTGTCGCGCGGCAGCTTTTACTGGCATTTCGCCAACATCGGCGCATTCCATGCCGCAATCCTCAAACATTGGCGCGAAGTCGCTGCCGAGCAGATCATTGCCAATGTCGAGGCGGTTTCCGAGAACGACAATCCGCTGCCGCTGCTGCTGCGCCGGGCGTTTGCCGGCAAGCTGGCGCTGGAGAACGCGGTGCGCACCTGGGCGACGGTCGATCCGCTGGCGCGAAGCGCGGTGCAAGCAATCGACCGGCGCCGGCTGGGTTACGTCGAAAACCTGCTCACGGCTTCCGGACTTTCACCCGAATTGGCCCGCGCCCGCACGCAAATTCTCTACTGGGCGTTTCTCGGCTTTGCGCTATCGGACAAACCATTGCCGCGGGCGCGACAGCAGGCGGTGCTGGACGAACTGCTCCGGATCGCCTCGCGATAAGCGCTGCGGCTACCCGTTTCGATCGGATATGCTATGGGATCGAAAGACCAAGCCGGAGACTAACGCATGACATCCCCGCCCGAACGCCCTGAAGGCACCGTCGATCCCAAATTGCTGGAGATTCTGGTCTGCCCGCTGACCAAGGGTCCGCTCGAATTCGATGCGACGCGGCAGGAGTTGATCTCGCGTTCCGCAAAACTCGCTTACCCCATCCGCGACGGCATCCCGATCATGCTGCCGGAAGAGGCGAGGAAGATCGAGTGAGAGCGCAATCGAATGGCCCTTCGCGCGGTCACATTGTTGGCGATAGCCTTCAGTATGACCGTGAACGCATCCGCTGAAGAAACCAAACTTCGCGTCGGCCCCATCGACGCGTTGCTAGTGACGCCCGTTGGCGTTGAACGCCCGCCTGTCGCATTGTTGATCGCAGGCTCCGGGCCAACGGACCATGACGGCAATGGGCCGGGAATCAACCCCGCCACGCTGAAAAAGCTCTCGGAGCAACTGGCTGCGCGCAAAATAGCAACGCTTCGCTATGACAAACGCGGCGCAGGCGGATGGAAGCCGGAATTCGGCCGGCCGGAAGATTTCCGCTTCAAGGATTTTGTCGACGACACGGCGTCGCTCGCGAATTATTTGCGCGACAGCGGTAACTTCTCGAAGCTGATCCTGATCGGACACAGCGAGGGCTGCCTGGTCGCGATTCTCGCCGCCCGACGAACGCCGGTCGATCGCCTCGTATTGCTGGCGACCAGCGCCCGGCGGCAGGGCGACCTGCTCAAGGCGCAACTTGAGAAGACGATTCCACCCGATGTGTTCAAGCCGATTGCAAGTGCCATCGACGCGATCATGGCCGGACAAATCGTCGATCCGACGCCACCGGGACTGTCCCTGCCACCGCCGATGCAGCCCGGCATCGCCTCGGCCTTCTCGGAAGACCCGATCGCTCCGTTGCAACTGATCGAACAGCCGATCCTGATCGTCGGAGGCGGCCGCGACCGCCAGGTGGCGCGGCTGGATTTCGATGGACTTGCCGCAGCGTCACCTATGGCGAAAACGCTCTGGCTTCCGAACATGAATCACGTTCTGGTCGATGTCGGCGACGACGCCGACAATATTGCCGCCTACAATCAGCCGGAGCGGCCGCTCAATACGGTTTTGATCGATTCAGTCGCGGCTTTCATCGTCGCAAGCGACGCGCGTTGATCGTTACAACGCCTCGCCCTTCAGCAGCCGCGGCACTTCGCCCGATAGCCCTGCGGCCTGGCGGATGAACAGGCTTTTCAGCGGCGGCGCGCGATCAACCAGCCCGAGCCCGATATCGCGCACCGCGCGCAGCAACTTCGATTCATTCGAGAACAAAAGATTCAGCGAATTGGTGGCAAGTCCCATCGCCATGGTGTCGAACCGCCGCCAGCGCTGATAGCGGTCGAGCACGTCGGCCTGGCCTGGATCCATGCCGAGCCGCGCGGCATCGACCACCACTTCGGCAAGCGCTGCGACATCCTTCAGGCCCATATTGAGCCCCTGCCCCGCGATCGGATGAATCACATGCGCGGCGTCGCCGACCAGCGCCAGCCGTTCGCCGATGAACGAGCGCGCGACGAAATAGCCGAGCGGAAACGCGCGTGGCCTGTCGAGCGCCTTGATCTCGCCGAGATGCAGCCCGAAGCGCTGTTCGAGTTCGCCGTGGAATTCTTCCTCGCTCAAAGCAACGATGCGCACCGCCTCGGAGCGCTTCTCGGTCCAGACCAGCGACGAGCGCTGTCCCGTCAATGGCAGGATTGCGAACGGCCCCGCCGGAAGAAAATGTTCTTCGGCGCGACCGTGATGATCGCGTTCGTGGCCGACGGTGACCACGATGCCGGATTGGTCGTAATCCCAGCCATGGGTGGCGATCCCGGCACGCTCGCGCAATTTTGAACGCGCGCCGTCAGCCGCCACCAGCAGACTCGCCTCGATAACACTGCCGTCTGCCAGCGTCACATCGACGCCATCGGCGCGCGAGACGAAGTCCGTCACCGCGGTGGCGCGAAGGTCGATGCCTTCGGTTTCCGCGCGTTTGACCAGCGCGTCGATCAGGTGACGATTCTCGACCATGTGCGCGAACGGTTCGCCCGGCTCGACATTGCCAGCGAAAGTCAGGAACACCGGACGGGTGGCGTCCTCCAGTTTGGAATCAGTGACGACCATGTCTGATATCGGTTGCGCCTGGCCTGCGACCTGATCCCACACCCCGATGGCATCGAACAGGCGGCGGCAGGCGGCAACAATTGCGGTCGCTCGCGGATCGCGGCTTGGCCGCGTCGCCAGCGCCGGATCGGCGACAATAACGGGAATATCGGCGCCAAGGCCCTGACGCAGCGCCAGCGCCAACGCCAACCCTGCAAACGCACCGCCGCCGATGACAATGCTTCGCTGTACCGACATGCCAATCCTTACTCTCACACCCTTGCCACATCAGTATAGCTGGGCGAAACAGATACGCGAAACAAGGGTCCTAGCCCTTAGGTCGTCATTCCGGGGCGCGCGAACCGAACTCGGGTTTACCCGAGTTCGGCAATATGATTTGCCAAGTCGGCAACAGCCGACTTGGGTGGCGAACCCGGAATCTCGTGATGATTATCTCTGGATTCCGGGTTCGAGGCTTCGCCTCGCCCCGGAATGACCAAGCACTAAAGGCGACCCCATGTCCAAAGGCCTGATTGACCTGATTTCCCTCCTCGATCTCGAGCCGATTGAGGTGAACTTGTTTCGCGGCAACAGCCCGAAGACGAGCTGGCAGCGCGTCTTCGGCGGACAGGTGATCGGACAGGCGATGGTAGCGGCATGCCGCACCGTCGAAGGCCGTCTGCCGCACTCCTTGCATTGTTATTTCATCCTGCCCGGCGATCCCCAGATTCCGATCATTTACGAGGTCGAGCGGCTGCG